>NZ_SMKO01000100.1 GCF_004348685.1 Nonomuraea deserti
GGGCGGGGGAAGGGGACGGCACCGGCACGGCCGGGTCGTCCTTGCCCTTGCCCTTGTCGGCGTCCTTGCCCGCGCGGGCCGCCGGCACCGACGGCTTCGGCTTGGGGCCCGGAGCGGGCTTCGGCTTGGGCGCCGGCGCCTTCGCCTCCCCACCGGCCTCCCCGGCCTCCCCGGCCGTGGCTGCGGTCTCGGTCTCCGGGGTGGGGGACTGAGCGCTCGACGGACGAGCATCCGCCGCTCCCGATCCCTCGGCCTCCGCCTGGGCGTCGGCCTCAGCATCCGCCTGGGCCTCTGCTTGAGCCTGCGTTTGGGTGTCGGCCTCGGCTTCTGCTCGATGGTGCGCTTGGGTGTCGGCCTGAGCCTCCGTCTGGGCCTGCGCCTGGGCTTCTGCTTGGGTGTCGGCCTGGGCTTCCGGCTGGGCGTGCGCTTGGGTGTCGGCCTGAGCCTCCGCTTGGGCCTGCGCCTGGGTCTCTGCTTGGGTGCCGGCCGGGGCTTCCGCCTGGGGGGCGGTGGCTTCAGCGGCGGTGGTCGTGGCGTCTCCGCTGCCGGGCGTCTCCGTCTCGGCGATCTCTGGCCCCTTGGCATCCGAGCTCGTGGCCTCGGTCGTGCCGGGCGTCGCGGCCGTGCCGGCGTCTGATGGTGTGGCAGCGGTGGTGGCGCCGGAGGTCGTGGCCTCCGTGGTGCCGGGCGGCTCGGCTGCTGTGGTGCCGGGCGTCTCGGCCTCCGTCCTTGCCTCCGCCCCGGCTTCCGTGGTGTCGGAGGACTCCGTGTCCGAGCCGCGGGGTGTCACGGCCGGAGCTTCGGCAGGCTCCGCGGCGGCAGTCCTGTCCGCGGAGGCCGTGTCCGTGGCGGCTGTCGGGTCCGTGGCGGTCGTAGCGGACGTCGTGTCCGCGCCGGACAGTGCCGTTCCGGCAGCGGAATGAGCCGTCTCTGCGGCGGCGGACGGTGTTGTGGTCGTCTCCGCCGCGGTGCTCGGCCGGGCCGCATCCTCGGTGGTGGCCGATTTGTCGGAGCCGGCGGACGGTGAAGGCGTGGAGCCGGGCTGCATCGCGGAGATCGGATCCGTCGCGGTGCTCGGCGGGGACGCCGGCTCGGTGACCTGCTCTGGCGCGAAGGCGGGCGTGACGGCCCTGTCCTGGGAGGAAGCCGACTCCGTGGGTCGGCTGGCAACCGTTGTCTCGCTGGGCTGGGCAGCAGCCGCCGTCTCCGCCCCCTGAACCGGAGTCGCCGTCTCCGCTGGCTGAACCGCCGCTTCTCGGGTGGCCGCCTCCAGGGAGGTTCCGGTCTCGACGGAGACAACCGTCTCCGCGGAGGGCCGGGTCTCTGTAACAGGCTGGGCGGACGGTGCCGATTGCCGGGTCGGCTGGGCGACGGTTTCGGGGTGGGGCCGGTCCTGGGGCTCGGCGGGCTGTGTCGGCGTCGACGGGTGGGCGGCCTGGGGGGTGGCGGCCGCCGGCCGGGCCTGGACGGCGGGCTGGTCCTGAGCGACGTGGCGCTCCTGGGCGGCGGGCTCGTCCTGGGTGAGTGGCTGGGCCGTCGCCTCTTCGGCGACCGTGGCCGGAGCCTGGTGCGGGTGCGGGTGCGGGGACGCCGGTGGCGGCGTGGCAGGGGTGGGCGCGGCGGGTGCGTAGATGGCGTCGGTGCCACGCTCGCCCGCGCGCCCGGGACCGAAGTCGGGCAGCCACGTCGAAGACCCGCCGCGGCGGGACGAGGTGTCGCCGGGGCGGGTGTGGCCGGTCTCATGAACGGGTGGTTCGGGACGGAAGGGTTCGCGAGACGGAGGCTCCTGGCGATGGCCGGGATCCTGCGACGGTGGGTGGCCGGGCTCGCGCGAGGGCTCCTGCCGGGTGTCCGCCTGCCCGGCGGGGTCGTGGCCGAAGGCGGACTCGCGCGAGGGTGGGGCCTGGCGGTGGCCGGGCTCGTATGACGGGTCGTGCCGATGGGTCGTCTCGCCGGACGGATCGTGGCGGGAGGAGGGGTCGGCGGTGTCGAAGGACGTCTCCCACGCCGGGGCGGACTCGCGCGGAGGAGCGGCCCGGTCGAAGGGCGTCCCGCGCGAGGACGCTTCACGGGACGTGGCATCGCGCGAGGTCATCTCACGGGATGGCGCCTCACGGGAGGCGGCATCGCGCGAGGGTGTCTCGCGGGACGGCGGCTCACGGTACGCACCATCGCGCGAGGTCATCTCGCGGGAAGGCGTCTCGCGGTACGCGGCATCGCGGGACGGCGTCCCACGGGAAGGCGGCTCCGGAGGCCGCGCGTACGCCGTCTCGGACGACCTCGGCGGCGGGTTGTAGCCGACCGCGGGCTCCTCCGGCTCGCGCCGCGAGACCGGGGGGAACGGCAGCGCGTCGGAGGACAGCGGCGGCACCGGCTGCAGCTTGGCCACCCGGGGCGCGAACGGCGTCACCGTGGTGTCCTCCACCACGGGAGGCTCGGGGTCGAAGTCGGCGGAGGACAGGCGCAGGGCCTCGTCGTCGTGGGGGGTCACGTGGCGCTTGCGCGGGTCGAAGAGCCACTCGGCGTGACGGGTGTGACCGTTCCACACGTAGCCGAGCTTGACCCGCCACAGGCCGTCGTCGCGTTTGGCGGAATCCCAGTCGATCTCGTCGGTGGGCACGCCGCGCCTGGTCAGGCGCTCGGCGACGAGGTCGCCGAGGGTCGGGCCAGGCGAGGACTCGCCGGGCATGCGTACGGACACCCGCTGCGCCTGCTGGGCGACGTATTCGCGCTCCTGCAGCACCGGCCCCTCGAACCAGCGGACTCGCTCGACCGGGATCCCGGCGGTCGCGGCTATCTCCTCCGCCGTCTCTCCGGCGCGGATGCGGGCCTGGATCTCCTTGGGGCGCAACGGACTCTCCACTTCGATCTCGTACTGGCCGAGACGGGAGAAGTTGCCGCGGACGGCAGCACGGAGCCGGTCGTCCACGGGAAGCGTGAAGCGCGTACCCCGCCCGGCAGTAGCCAGCACGAGATAGGTGCCGTCCTCACTCACCGCGACGAGTCGGAGCTCCTGCATGCGAGTCCTTTCGTCAGCGTCGCCATTCTTCCCCCGGACCCTTGAGTCTCTCGCGTGTGCCGGTTGCCTGCCAGCACCGTACCCGGCATGTCCGAACATCGCCTTCCTGGGATAGTCCCGAGGCGATGTGACGCCGGTCACATTCGTGGAATCCATCCCTCTAGAACCCGCCGTCGCGCATGAGGAGGTTAGAGGCCCTTGAGGGATTCTGGCGAATCTCGCCGCGCGCCGGAGCGCACTTGAGCCAAGAGGCCACAACGGACGGGTGGGCGGCCGGATGGACGTGCAGGTGCAGGGCGGCGGCGCCGGCGATGTACGGAGCGTAGGCGGAATACGCGACTCCGGCCTTGGTGACCTGACAGGTCCGGGAATGCGCTGTTCCGACGACGAACACACCCGATCGCACCAGAGCGCGTACGGCGGCGCCGAGGGCGGGGGAGTCGGCGCCGTCGATGGACAGGTTCGCGACGGAGGGGCCGCGGGCGTGCCTGCGGATCCAGTCGAGCCCCGCCAGCGCGTCGGCCAGCGTGCCCGAGCCGCCGCAGCCGAGCACGCGTACCGAGGCGATGCGGGCCTTGGGGGCGACGGCGTGGACGCGGCCCGCGGTGCGGGTGCCGTTGCCGGCGCAGTCGTGCCCGGTGCCGCCGGTGGCGTCGAAGGCCCGCCAGGTCCGGTCGCCGAACTCGGGCCGTCCGGGGTCGAGGCCGCTGTCCACGACGTACACGGTGGTGCCCGCGCCGGTGGCCTGGCCGGGCGGTGGAGGATCGGCTCTCCTGCTCGTCATGGGGTGGATCTGCCGGTCGGCCTCGATCGCGCGTACCCGCGGGTCGGTCCGGAGCTCGGCCAGTTCAGCGGCCGTGAGGAAGGTGGCGAATCCCGGCAGCGCCGCGGTGTAGTAACGGCGTACCCGCCATCGCGCCTCGCCGACGAGGTCGCGGGCGGCGCCTCGGCCGCGGGCGGTGACGATGTAGGGCCGGACGGGTTCGGTCACGGCGGGGCGCAGGGCGGTTCCTGAGGCGGGCGTCATGGCCAGCGGGATGGCGGTCGCGGCGGCCGTGGCCACGGCCGCGGCGAGGTAAACGGAGGGCAGGCCGAGTCGTCGGGGCACGAGCTACGAGGTTGCCTGTCGCGCACGTCACAAGAACATCAGGACACGCCGTCGCGTCTATTCCCGGGAAAGTTTTTACCGAACAACGATACGAGGGGACTGATCCGGGGGATGAGCGGCGAGCAGCGGACTTTCGAGCTGACCGTCCCACAGACCATGGGGAGCGCCCTGGCCGCGGTGACCGCGGCCGTGGCCGCCTCCTATCTCGGCGTCGCAGGGACAGTGATCGGCGCCGCGGTCGTCAGCGTGGCCAGCACGATCGCGGGCGCCGTCTACACGCACTATCTCGCGCGTACGTCGGACCGGGTCAGGCAGCGCGCACTGGTCGGGCGGAAAGCCGAGGGCGAGCCCGCGGGAGACGGGTTCGCCGAGCACGAGCTCGCGGGAGAGGCGGGCGATGAGGGGTCGACGCTCGTCATGCCGGCCGTCGGGCGGGCCTGGCGCCTGCCGTCGTGGACGCGGTTAGGGGCGGCCGCGGCCGTGGTGTTCGCCCTCAGCATGGGCGGCATCCTGGTCTATCAGGCGGTGACCCGGCAGACGGTGCACGAGCAGGTCACCGGCCGGCACCCGAAGGGCGCGGACGAACGCCACGCGCCGGTCGACCAGCGGGAGGAGGAGCGGCCCACCCGGGAGGAGCCCGAGTACGCGCGCGGCCCGGTGACCCGCGAGCCCGCCACGCCGACGCCGACGCCGACGCCCACGAGGACGCCGTCCCGGCGGCCGGTGCCCACGAAGACGGTCACGGTGCAGCCGTCCCGCACCGCCTCCACCACCAAGCCGCCCGCGGTGGACGACCAGCCCGGCGAGGAGCCGCCGTCCGACGAGCCGCCGCTGACTCCGCCGGCGCTCGAAGAGGGCCCCGAACGCCCCGATCAGGCCGACCAGGTGGACACGCCCTCCGGCTATCCGAGCACGACGTCCAAATAGGCGTTGGTGAACAGGCGCCGCGGGTCGAGCCGGTCGCGCAGCGCCTGGAAGTCCGCGAAGCGGGGGTAAGTCCCGGACAGGGAGGCGGCGTCCCTGGTGTGCAGCTTGCCCCAGTGCGGCCGCCCGTCCAGCCGGGTCATGATCTCCTCGACGCCCGCGAAGTACGCCGGGTTGGGCGTCGGACGGTAGACGTGGCAGGCGACGTACGCCGACGGGCGGCCGTACGCGGTGGACAGCCAGGCGTCGCTGGGCGGCGTGACCCGCACCTCCACCGGGAAAGTGATCATCCAGTCCATGCGCTCGACGAGGTCCCGTGTCTCGCGCAGGGCCTGGGCCAGGCGCTCGCGGGGCACCGCGTACTCCATCTCGAGGAAGCGCACGTCGCGCCGAGCGGTGAAGATCTTGTACGACGCGTCCACCGACTCCGAGTCTCCCAGGACGGCCGCGCTGACCTCGTTGATCCGCGGGATCAGACGGGGGGCACGGGCTCCGAGCGCGCAGGCCGCGCCGAAGACGGTGTTCTCCAGGAACACGTTGTCCAGCCACCACTTGACGGCGCCGGGCGGCCGGGCCGGGCCCGCGTCTCTGTTGCCCGTCTTGACCAGGCAGGCGTCGGTGTGCGGCAGCCAGAAGAAGTCGAGGTGCTCGTTCGCGGAGGTGAGCGCGTCGAGCGAGCCGAGGATCTCGCTGAGCGGCAGCTTCCGCCGCCGGTGGCGCAGCAGGAACGCGGGCTCCACCCGGAACGTCACGGCGGTCAGCACCCCGAGGGCGCCCAGCCCCACCCTGGCGGCGTCGAACAGGTCGTCGCCGGGGGAGACGGTCGCCACCGAGCCGTCGGCGAGCACCAGCTCCAGCTCGGTGACCTGGTCGGCGAGCCCGCCGCTGTCACGTCCCGTGCCGTGGGTGCCGGTCTGGATGGCGCCCGCGACGGTCTGCTCGGTGATGTCGCCCATGTTCGCCAGGGCCAGGCCGCGCTCGTCGAGCAGCTCGTTCAGCACCCGCAGCGGCGTGCCCGCCAGCACGGTGACGCGGCCGTCGGCGCATGACCTGATCCCGGTCAGCGCGGCCGGGCGCAGCATGATGCCGTCGGTGAGGGCCACTCCGGTGAAGGAGTGGCCCGTGCCGACCATGCGGATCCGCCGCCCGGAGGCGGCGGCGTCACGCACCGCGCGTACGACGTCCGCGACGGACGCGGGCGTACGCATTTCCGCGGGGGTGCCCGACTGGTTGCGCGCCCAGTTCACGAAGGTCACGAGCACCCCCTTCGGCGGCTCACCCGATCAGCTGCGGGCGAGGCTCACTTGTTCTCCCAGCCCGCGGGAACGGGATAGACGTCGCCGGGCTCCAGCTTCACGTCCTGGCCCTTGAGCACCTCGGACACCGTCACGAGGTGATAGCCCTTCTTCTGCAGCGACTTGACGATCGCCGGCATGGAGTCGACGGTCTGCTTCACCCAGTCGTGCATGAGGACGATGCTGCCCGGCTTGGCCACCTCCATGGACTTCTTCTTGATGGCGGTCGCGTTCTTGGAGCTCCAGTCCTCGTTGCCGCCGGTCCACAGGATGATCGGCATGCCGAACTCGACGGCCACGTCGGAGACCTGCAGGTCGACCATGCCGTACGGCGGCCGCAGCAGCTTGGGCTCGACGCCCGCCGCCTTCTTCACCGCATCCTGGGTCTTCTTGATCTCGGCTCTGATGTCCCACTTCTCGACCGTGCGGAAGTCGGGGTGGGTGTAGCTGTGGTTGCCGAGCTCGTGGCCCTCGGCGACCATGCGCTTGACGTAGGAAGGTCGGCTCTTCACGTATTGGCCCTCAAGGAAGAACGTCGCCTTCACGTCGTACTTCTTGAGCGTGTCGAGCAGCTTGCCCGCGTACTTGCCCGGTCCGTCGTCGAAGGTCAGGGCGACGCACTTGACCTGCGAGCAGTCGACCTCCTTCTTGGGGGCCTGGGCCAGCGCGGGCGTCGGCGTGAGGGTGACGCAGACAGCCGCGATAGCTAGCAGTGAACTGATGTGTCGGGACATAACTCGTAGCTTCCAGTGTGATGGGTGTTGCGAGGGATGTCCCGACGGTAGCGGATCAGCTCTTCGCGGGTGAAGGAGCCTCGGGAATTCTCAGCAGACCCGAACCTGCGACTCCCACGACCGCGGCCAGAGCCGCCGCCCCCAGGGCGAAGCCGTACGCGTTGGACGCGCCGTACGCCTCGGTGAGCCGCCCGCCCGCCCACGCGCCGATCGCCACGCCGAACCCGATGGAGGTCGAGATCCACGCCATGCCCTCGGTGAGCAGCGACGGCGGCACCAGCCTTTCGGTGAGCGAGAAGCCCGTGATGAGCGTCGGCGAGATGGCGAAGCCGGCCAGGAACAGCGCGCCGGCCATGATCCACACATTGCCGATGAACATGATCGGCAGCAGGCCCACCACCAGCAGCCCGAGCGAGCGTACGAACCGTCCGCGCAGCGAGATTCTCCAGTGCCGCGACCCGAACCACAGCGCCGACACCATCGACCCACCCGCGAACGCCCCGACCAGGAACCCCGCGGCCGCCTTCACCCCGTGCTCCTCCGCGAACGCCACCGTGATCAGGTCGACCGACCCGAACACCGCGCCCAGCCCCAGGTAGACGCAGGACAGCAGGGCGATGCCGGGGATCAGGATGGGCGTGCCCGACGACGACGCGAGCCGCTGCACGGGCGGCTGGGTGCGCCGCTGCGCCGCCAGCGCCAGGCTGCCGAAGAGCATGCAGAGCAGGGCCACGGTCAGCCCGGCGAACGGATTGACGCCCGTGGCGAGCATCGTGACGAGCACGGGACCCGTGACGAAGGTCACCTCGTCGACGACGGACTCGAACGCGAACGCGGTGTGCAGCTTGCTGGAGCCGCCGTGGATCAACGACCAGCGGGCCCGCACCATCGAGCCGATGGACAGCGAGGTGGCCCCGACCAGCAGGCCCGCGACGTAGAGGGTCCAGTGGGGCAGTCCGTACCCGGCGCACAACATGAGAGCGGTCAGCGCGAGCGCGTTGACGAGGGCGAACGGCGGGATCACCCGGTTCTGGCCGAACCTGTCGACGAGGCGGCCCGACAGGGGGGCGGCGATCGCGAACGACACGTTGGAGGTGGCGGCCACCGCGCCCGCGATGGCGTACGAGCCCGTCAGGGTCTGGACCAGCAGCACGACCCCGATGCCGAGCATCGACATCGGCATCCGGCCGATGAATCCCGCCAGCACGAACCCTGTGGTGCCGGGCCTTTCGAACAATCCCCGGTAAGGCCCGACCACGCCGTTTCCCCCTTACTTCAAGGACCCAACCATTGCGCACCGAGTGTCCGGACGGCAAGTGATATATCCGGCGGGTGGGTTAACGTGTGCCGAGTGTCCGGTCTTCCCTCGTTCCGCGCGGTCATGCTCATGGTCATCGCCGTGCTCGTGGTCACCGTCGCGGCCGGCGGAGTCGTGGTGATTCTCGGCGACGACCTGGTCAGCACCACCAGCGAGCCGGCCAGGGACACGGTACGCAGTCCGCGCCCGCAGCAGCCCCGGCCCACGCCCCGCCTCGACGAGATCGTGCCCTCGGCCGAGCCGGTCAAGGACTTCGGCGAGGGCGGCCCGAGCGTCACGCCGACCCCGCCGCGCGTGCTGGCGATCGCCCCGGCCGCCGTGCCCAAGCAGACCCGGTTTCGCCTGGGCGAGCTCGCGCACGTGCAGAAGGTGATCGTGGTGGACGCGGGCGCGGTCAAGGTGTCGGGCACCGGGCTGAACCTGCTCGCCGTCGACCCGTCCGACTTCCGCTCGTGGACGCCGAAGCCCGTCGCCGACCAGCCGGGCGTCTGGAGCGCGCTGACCAGGGGAGAGCTGGTGGCCGACGCCGGCACGATGCGCAAGTACGGGATGGTCCTCGGCGCCATGTACCAGGTGGACGGCGGCCCCAGGCTGCGCGTCGCCGCCTCGGCCACGCTCGGGCTCAAGGGCGTGGACGGGCTGGTGAGCGCCGACCTGGGCAGGTCGCTGGGATTCGCGCCCGGCGTGGCCGTGCTGCTGCACGGCAAGCCGGGCAAGATCAGCGAGTCGGGCGTGCGCAGGCTGCTCGGCAAGGAGACCCAGATCGTCCTGCTGGACGCCGCCGACCGCGCCGCGCGGAAACGTGTCCCCGAGCAGCAGCAGCCGAAGAGCGTGAACGTGGGCAGGCCCGGCAGCTACCTCGAGCTCTACAAGGCCTCCGCCACCCGCTGCCCCGGCCTGTCGTGGACGGTGCTGGCCGCGATCGGCCAGGTGGAGAGCGGGCACGGCCGCAACAACGGCCCGTCGAGCGCGGGCGCGCTCGGGCCCATGCAGTTCATGCCCGCCACCTGGAAGCACTACGGCGTCGACGGCGACGGCGACGGCAAGGCCGACATCTGGAGCCCCTACGACGCGGTGCCCGGCGCCGCCAACTACCTGTGCGCCAACGGCGCGGGCAAGGGCGGCGAGAAGCTGCGCAAGGCGATCTGGTTCTACAACCACTCGTGGGAATACGTGAACAAGGTCATGGGCATCGCCGAGGCCTACGCCCGCGCCTATGCCTGAGGCCGGCGCCCGAGCCTGCCCGCGGCCTACGCCCGCGGCCTGCGGCGGGGCGGCGGGCAGCAGGTCAGGGGGCAGGGCCGCGGCTCGGGCTCGTCCATCAGCTCGCGCACCATCCGTACGAACCGCGGATGCGTGCCGGCCGTCGCCGCCCGCTCCATCGGCAGGCCCAGCGCGCCGGCCACCTGCCTGGCCTCCGTGTCGAGGTCGTAGATGACCTCCATGTGGTCGGAGACGAATCCGATCGGCACCAGCACCACCGACGGCGCGTCGGTCTTGCGCAGGAAGTCGCAGACGTCCGGCTCCAGCCACGGCACCTGCGGCGGGCCGCTGCGCGACTGCCACACCAGGTCCCACGGCCGGGTGCGGCCGAGCGCCTGGCTGACCAGCTCCGCGCTCCTGCGCAGCTGCGCTTCGTACAGGCCGCCGGACGGGCCGGCGGTCTCGGCCATCGAGACCGGGATGCTGTGGGCGGTGAACACCAGCCGGGCGTCGTCGTGGCCGCGGAGCCGGAGCCGCTCCAGCGCCGCGCGCGTGTGGTCGGCCATCGCCGCCACGAACCCCGGGTGCTCGCCGTAGTGGCGCATCTTGACCAGCTCGGGGCCGCCGTCGACCGAGATCCTGGCGATGTCCTCGTAGTATTGGCGGCAGCTCGAATAGCCCGCGAACGCCGACGTGGCGAAGACCGCCGCCTTCTCGACCCCGTCGGCCGTCATCTGCCGCACGACGTCCTCGCCGAAGGGGTGCCAGTTGCGGTTGCCCCAGTAGACCGGCACGCCGGCGACCGGGCGCAGCGCCTCGACCAGGTCGCGGTTCTGCTGGTTGATCGGGCTGACCCCGCCGGAGCCCTGATAGTGCTCGGCCACCTCGAGCAGCCGCTCGCGTGGCACGCCACGCCCGCGCACCACGTTCTCCAGGAACGGCAGCACGTCGTCGGGACCTTCGGGACCGCCGAACGACAGGACCAGCAAGGCGTCGTATGTTCCCACGTGACAAACCCTATGCCGGGATGCTCGCGGGTCCTTCGGGAGGTAGGTTCGATCGGGTGAGCGCATTCAACGACATACGTGACTATGTGGCCATCCCCCGGGTTCTCTCGCTGCGGCTCTCGCCCGACGGCTCCAGGCTGATCTCCGCGGTCCAGTCCCTGAACGCCGACGGCAAGTCGTACGGCACCGCGCTCTGGGCGATCCCCGTCGACGGCGAGCCGCACCGCCTGACCCGCTCCGCGAAGGGCGAGTCCGGCGCCGTCTTCACCGACGCGGGCGACGTGCTGTTCACCTCGGCCCGCCCCGACCCCACCGTGAAGGACTCCACCGACGAGGTCGCCTCGCTGTGGCTGCTGCCCCGCGCGGGCGGCGAGGCCCGCCAGGTGGCCACCCGGCCCGGAGGCATCGGCGCTGTGCGCACGGCGGGCGACGTCGTCGTGTTCGCCGCCGACGTGCTGGACGGCGAGGCGGCCACCGAGGAGGAGCGGCGCAAGGCCCGCAAGGACGCCGGGATCAGCGCCGTCCTGTTCGAGGGCTACCCGGTCCGCTACTGGGACCACGACCTCGGCCCCGGCCGCACGCGCCTGTTCGCGGCCCGGCTCGGTGACGACCGGCTGGAGGACGTACGCGACCTGACCCCCGACGCGGGCGAGGCGCTGCGCGAGTGCGGTTTCGAGCTGACCCCCGACGGCGCCACCGTGATCTCCACCTGGCGCACCTACCTGCCGAAGGGCGAGTGGCGCACCGACCTGGTGGCCGTCGACGTCGCCACGGGTGAGCGGCGGGTGCTGCTCAGCGAGGACCGTCACGACTTCGCCGGCCCGCTCGCGATCTCGCCCGACGGCCGCCGGATCGCCTGCTCCCGCGAGCGGTTCACCGGCCTGGAGGTCTCGGCGCGCAGCGAATTGTGGATCGCCGACCTCGGCACCGGGCAGGGCCGCGCGTACGCGCCCGACCTGTTCCCCGCGGCCGTCGAGTGGGCGCCCGACTCCTCGGCCGTCTACCTCGCCGCCGACCACCAGGGACGCCGGCCGGTCTTCCGCGTCCCCGTGGCCGAGCCCGGTGACGTGGTCAGGCTGACCCAGGACGACGCCTCCTACGCGGGACTCGCCGCCTCCGCCGACGGCCACGCCCTCTACGCGCTGCGCAGCGGCGTCGGCCGCGCGCCCGGCCCGGCCAGGATCGACGTGGCCACCGGCGAGATCGACGACCTGCCCTCGCCCGCACCGCGCCCCGACGTGCCCGGCACGCTGACCGAGATCTCCGCCACCGCCGACGACGGCACCACGATCCGCAGCTGGCTCGTGCTGCCGGAGGGCGCCTCGGCCGACGCTCCCGCGCCGTTCCTGCTGTGGATCCACGGCGGCCCGGTCGCCTCGTGGAACGACTGGCAGTGGCGCTGGCAGGCGTGGATCATGGCCGCGCACGGGTACGCCGTCCTCATGCCCGACCCGTGCCTGTCCACCGGCTACGGCCAGGAGATGATCGACCGCGGCTGGGGCAACTGGGGGCCGCGCACCCAGGCCGACCTCGACGCCATCGTCGACGTCGCCCTGGCCAGGGACGACATCGACGCCGAGCGCATCGGCGCGATGGGCGGCTCGTACGGCGGCTACATGGCCAACTGGCTGGCCGGCCACAGCGACCGCTACAAGGCCATCGTCACCCACGCCTCCCTCTGGAACCTCGACCAGTTCGCCGGCACCACCGACGCCGCCATGTACTGGCAGCGCGAGTTCGGCGAGCCCGGCTCCGAGCGCTACTCGCTGCTGTCGCCGCACAACTCGCTCGACAAGATCACCACGCCGCTGCTCGTCATCCACGGCGACAAGGACTACCGCGTGCCCATCGGCGAGGGCCTGCGGCTCTGGTGGGACCTGCGGCGCACCGAGGTGGACGCGAAGTTCCTGTACTTCCCCGACGAGAACCACTGGATCCTGAAGCCCGGCAACGCCGTCGCCTGGTACGAGACGGTGCTCGCCTTCCTGTCGCAGCACGTGCTCGGGCAGAAGTGGAAGCGTCCGGACTCGGTGGCCTGATGACCGACTTCCTGCGGCTGGCCGAGGACATCGCCCGCGAGGCGGGCGACATGCTCCTCGCCAAACGGCCCACCATGTCCGGGGAGGTCGAGACCAAGTCCAGCCCCACCGACGTCGTCACCATCCTGGACAAGGCGTCGGAAGAGCTCATCCGCGAGCGCGTCATGGCCGCCAGGCCCGGCGACCGCATCCTGGGGGAGGAGGGCGGCGAGGCGCCCGGGGAGTCCGACGTGCGCTGGATCGTCGACCCGATCGACGGTACCGTCAACTTCCTGTACGGGCTGCCCGACTGGGCGGTGTCGATCGCCGTCGAGGTGAACGGCCGGGTCGTCGCCGGGGTCGTCAACGCGGCGCAGCGCGGCGAGATCTACACCGCCGCGCTCGGCGAGGGCGCCTGGCTCGGCGGCGAGCGGCTGCGCTGCACCACCGGGGTGCCGCTCGCGCAGGCGCTGGTGGCGACCGGCTTCGGCTACTCGGTGCGCAGACGTGCCGTCCAGGGCGAGGTGGTGGCCGCGGTGCTGCCGAGCGTGCGTGACATCAGGCGCGGCGGCTCGTGCGCGATCGACCTGTGCTCCCTGGCGGCCGGCCGCCTCGACGCGTACTACGAGCGCGGCATCAACCACTGGGACTTCGCCGCGGCCGGCCTGGTGGCGACGGAGTCGGGGGCCAGGCTCGGCGGGCTGCACGGCAGGCCGGTGAGCCCGGACTTCGCGCTGTGCGCGGCTCCCGGCCTGTTCGAGGAGCTGCACGACCTGCTCGCGCCGCTCGACCCCGAGCGGGACGCCTGAACGACCTCGGGCGGGACGTTTGAACGACCGGGCGGGACGTCTGAACGGCCCCGAACAGGATGCCGGAACGACCCCGGGAGAGACGCCTGAACGACCTGGGGCGGGACGCCGGAACGGTCCCGTGTGAGGTGCGTGGCGGGCCCGGGAACGACGAAACGGCCGGAGCGGAGGGCTCCGGCCGTTTCGATCGGGTCATCGAGGCAAGGGAATGCCATGATCGTCGGCCAGCCGGCGCAGATCCTCGATCTCGGCGGTGAGCGTGTCGGCGAGGTAGTCGTCACCGACGCTGCGGGCCTCACGGAGGCCCTTGTAAGCCTGGTCGAGGCGGTGTTCGATCGTGGTCGTGAACTCGCCCATCTCACCTACTCTCTAGGGGTTCGACTCGTGTGGGAGCGACGCACGCCCATTGCCGGTTGATGTCCGGGCGATGGGTGTCCCGCAGGCATACCCCGGGTCATCCTCCCCCGAAACATGAATTTCGCCGCGCTCTGCCTCACCCCGGCGTCACCAACCCCTTGACATGCCTTACCGTGCGCTTATCGACGCTGTGGACAGAATGTGGGACCAGAAGCGGAAAGAGGTGTGCCAGGCGTGCGGGTGCTGGTGGTTGAGGACGAGCGCGTGCTCGCCGACGCGATCGCGACAGGGCTCAGGCGCGAGGCCATGGCGGTGGACGTGGCCTATGACGGTGGAGGCGCGCTGGAGCGCACCTCGTACATCGACTACGACGTGATCGTGCTCGACCGTGACCTGCCGGTCGTGCACGGCGACGAGGTGTGCCGGCGGCTGGTGGAGCAGCGGACCGCCTCGCGCATCCTCATGCTGACCGCGTCGGGCGACGTGGACGACAAGGTGGAGGGGCTCGGTCTGGGGGCCGACGACTACCTCGCCAAGCCGTTCGTGTTCGTCGAGCTGGTCGCCAGGGTGCGCGCGCTCGGCCGCCGCTCCGCGCCCGCGCTGCCGCCCGTCCTCGAGCGGGCCGGGATCCGGCTCGACCCGGGCAAGCGGCTCGTGCAGCGCGACGGCAAGGAGGTCGTGCTGACCAAGAAGGAGTTCGCGGTCCTCGAGGAGCTGATGCGCGCAGAAGGCGCCGTGGTCAGCCAGGAGGACCTGCTGGACAAGGCATGGGACGAGAACATCGACCCGTTCACCAACGTGGTCCGCGTGACCATGATGACGTTGAGGAAGAAGCTGGGCGAGCCTCAGGTGATCGAGACCGTCCCAGGGGTGGGGTACAAGTTGTGACTGAACGGCCAGAGCGGCAGGCGGGGCCCACGCACCCGATGATCAGCCCGCACTCCGCCCGGAAGGCGACGCGGGTGCAAGAGGCGCCGCCGCCCAGCGGGCCGCACGCCTGGGACGGCCCGCCTCCGCCGGCGCAGACGCCGGTGCAGCGCACGCCGATGGAGCGGATGAAGGACCTGCCCGGCAGGGTCAGCATCCGGTGGCGGCTGACGCTCACCTACGGCGCGCTCGTCTTCGTGGCCGCCGCCGTGCTGCTGCTCTCGGTCTATGTCATCGTCGGCTCGGCGATCGACTACGCGTGGCCCTCCATCGACTGGGGGCTCTCCCCCATCCAGAACGCCCAGCTCGACGCCGCGTGGCAGGAGTCACAGCGGCAGGCGGTGCAGGACGCCCGCGACGCCCTGTTCGGCAGCGCCTTCCTCGCGCTGCTCGGCGTCGGCATCCTCGCGCTCATCATCGGCTATTTCGTCGCCGACCGGGCGTTGCGGCCGGTGGCGCAGATGACCGGTACGGCGCGCAAGCTCTCCGAGAGCACCCTGGCCCACCAGCGCATCGCCCTGGAGGGCCCCAACGACGAGCTGAAGGAGCTGGCCGACACCTTCGACGCCATGCTCACCAGGCTCAACATCGCCTTCGACACCCAGCGCAGATTCGTGGCCAACGCCTCCCACGAATTGCGCACCCCCCTCACGATCAATCGGACGGTCCTGGAGATCGCCCTGTCGGATCCCGAGGCGTCGGAGGATCTCAAAGCGCTCGGCCGTACCCTCCTGGAAGTCAACGCGCGTAACGAGAAGCTCATCGAAGGGCTCCTGCTGCTCGCCAGGAGCGAGCGCGAACTCGCGGTGCGCAAACCGCTGGACGTTCAGGAAGTCGCTCAGACGGCCGTGGAACAGGTCACGCCCTTCGCCCAGGAACACGGGGTCACCGTCACCACCGAACTGGTCAGCGCGCCTACCATAGGCGACCCGGTGCTGCTGGAACGCTCCGTCAGCAACCTGCTCGAGAACGCCGTGAAGTACAACATTCCCGAAAACGGAAAAGTGTGGATCCGGACGGGAATGGCGGACGGTGCCTTGGTTGTTCAGGTGGCCAACACGGGACAGCACGTCCCGGCGTACGAGGTGAACAGCCTGTTCGAGCCGTTCAGGAGGCTCCACGCCGACCGGGTGGATTCGGCCAAGGGATCGGGTCTCGGGCTGTCCATCGTCCGTGCGGTCGTACAGGCTCACGGCGGAAATGTGACCGCCGTGCCGCGTGATGGTGGAGGGCTGGTCGTGACCATTCGGCTTCCGAGACGCTGACGCGGGCGTTGCCGCGTCGCGTTCGTGCGCGTGTTGAGGAGCGGGGGGCGTCTCATTGATGCCGCACATGTGGTTGGATGTGCCGTCGAACACGGTGGTGCATGACGCCAAGGCTGTGGGTTTCGCCATATTTGGCTAACCATTGCCCTCGGCAGCAGGCCCTGACGTGTTGGGAGGTTCGTTGTCCGTTTCCTCGGGGTACCGATGGGAAATCTCTCCGGCGGAACGGGCACAAGACGGGCCTCCCGGACGTTAGACGACGCGCGACGAGCGCGAAGACATATAGATGAGGGGGATGGAGTAAGCACAATGGCTACCGACTACGACAGCCCGCGCAAGACGGACGACGACCTGGGGGAGGACAGCCTCCAGGAGCTCCAGGCGCGGCGCACCGACAAGTCGTCCGGCAGCATCGACATCGACGAGACCGACCTGGCCGAGTCGCTGGAGCTGCCCGGTGCCGATCTGTCGAACGAAGAGCTGTCCCTGAGGGTGATCCCCCGCCAGGCGGACGAGTTCACCTGCTCGCGCTGCTTCCTGGTGCACCACCGAAGCCAGCTGGCCTCCGAGAGGAACGGCCAGCAGGTCTGCCGGGAGTGCGCCGCCTAGTCAGAGGAGGCATCGCGTGGCCGAGACTGAGAGAGAACATCATGAGGGCAACGAGATCGCCGACCCCGATCGCGAGGTCGGCGAGCTCGTAGGCAAGCTCACCGGGCCGGGTGAGCTCGAGCCGGCCGAGCGGCGCAGGCTGCTCGGCCGTCTAGCCCAGGCCCTGTCCGCCGGAGCGAAGCGGGCACGCGCGACCGGCGCGGGCCGTGGCCGCTGGCTGGCGGACGTCTTCCTCAACATCGCGCCCCGCATCCCGATCAGAGACCTCCACACCCTCTCCGATCACCACCACGGCCTCACCGGCGAAGAGCTCGCCGACGACCTCGTACGCACCGCCCAGAAGGCCACGATGACCGTCGGCGCCATCGGCGGGGCGCTCGCGGCGGCCGAGTTCGCCGCACCACCTCTCCTGCTCTCCGCCCCCGCGCAACTCGTCGCGGAGACCATCGTCGTCGCCGCCATCGAGGTCAAGCTCCTGGCCGAGCTGCACGAGGTCTACGGCGTTCACGTCCACGGCACAGGAGCGCAGCGCGCGGTCGCCTTCACGGCCGCCTGGGCCAAGCAGCGCGGCATCGACCCCCTCACTCCCGCCTCCGTCTCGCTCGCCCTCGGCGCCGCCACGAAGACCGCCCTGCGCAACCGCCTGCTCCGCACGCTCGGCCGCCACCTGACCACGCTGGGCCCGTTCCTCACCGGAGCGGTCGCCGGCGGCGCGCTCAACCGGATCGCGACCAAGAAACTCGGCGAGGCCGTACGCGACGACCTGCGCGTCAAGCGGCCGTTACCCGCCGCCGAGCAGCGCGAGATCGGCCACAGGAAGCACGACGAACTAGACCCTTAACCCGGTGAACGCCATCTTGAGCAGGGCGTCGGCCACGTCGTCCGACGAGGCCCCGCGCGACGGCTGATACCAGTCGGCGATCGAGTTGACCGTCCCGAACAACAGCCGCGTCACGAGCGCCGGATCCACGTCCGGCCTGATGCTCCCCTCCGCCGCCGCCTCCTTGACCAGGTGGCTGATGAAGGCGTCGAACTCCCGCCGCCGCTCCAGCGCCACCTGCTCCGTCCGGCTGTTGCCGCGCACCCTCAGCAGCAGCGTCACGTAGGGCAGCCGGTCGACGAGGATGCGCACGCTCTGCCGTACGACCCACTCCAGGCGCTCGATCGCGGGGCCCGAGGCGGCCCGCTCGTCGGCGACCATCTCGGACAGCCCGTCCAGTGCCCGGTCGAGTGCCCGGCCGAGCAGCTGCTCCTTGCCGGGCACGTGGTAATAGATGGCCGACTTGGTGACGCCGAGCGCTCTGGCCAGGTCCTCCATGCTCGTCCCGTCGTAGCCGCGCTCGTTGAAGACGCCTACGGCGATGGAGAGCACGGACTCGGGGTCGTGCCCCCGCCGGCGCTGACGGGTGGTGGTCGGGGTGGCCATGTCATCGATTATCGCTGGTTATCCGCTTGTCGATGACGCGTTTGAGCTTGCCGGCCGACCGCTCCAGCGTCTCCGGGTCCACCACCTCGACCTCCACGCTCACGCCCACGGTCGCCTTGACCAGGTGGCGCAGCGCCGCGCCCGCCTCCGGGCCGCCCGCGAAACCGGGGCGGGCCTCGACCCTGACCGTCATCACGTCGAGCCGCCCGGGCCGGGTCAGGTGGAGCTGGAAGTGCGGTGACAGGCCGGGCGTCCGCAGCACCAGCTCCTCGATCTGGGTGGGGAACACGTTCACGCCTCGCAGGATGATCAGGTCGTCGGTGCGGCCGGTCACCTTCTCCATCCGGCGGAAGGCCGGCCTGGCGGTGCCGGGCAGCAGCCTGGTCAGGTCGCGGGTGCGGTAGCGGATGACGGGCATGGCCTCCTTGGTGAGGCTGGTGAAGACCAGCTCGCCCGACTCGGCCTGCTCGCCGGTGAGGGGGTCGACCGTCTCCGGGTAGAAGTGGTCCTCCCAGACGTGCAGGCCGTCCTTGCTCTCCACGCACTCGTTGGCCACGCCGGGCCCCATCACCTCCGACAGCCCGTAGATGTCGACGGCGTGCAGGTCGAAGCGGTCCTCGATCTCCTCGCGCATCCGCTCCGTCCACGGCTCGGCGCCGAAGATCCCGATCCGCAGGGAGGACTCGCGCGGGTCCAGGCCCCGCGCCTCGAACTCGTCCAGCAGGGCCAGCATGTACGACGGCGTGACCATGACGATGCCGGGCCGGAAGTCGGTGATGAGCTGGACCTGCCGCGCCGTCATCCCGCCGGAGACCGGCACCACGGTGCAGCCCAGCCGCTCGGCGCCGTAGTGGGCGCCCAGGCCTCCGGTGAACAGGCCGTACCCGTAGGCCACGTGCACGATGTCGCCGGGCCGCCCGCCGGAGGCGCGGATCGAACGGGCCATGACGTCGGCCCACACGTCGATGTCGTTCCTGGTGTAGCCGACCACGGTCGGCCGGCCGGTGGTGCCGCTGGAGGCGTGGATCCTGACCACCTGCTCGCGCGGCACGGCGAACATGCCGAACGGGTAGCTGTCGCGAAGGTCCTGTTTCGTGGTGAAGGGGAAGCGGGCCAGGTCGGTGAGCTCCACGCAGTCGTCCGGGTGCACGCCGGCCTCGTCGAACTTCCTCCGGTAGAGGGGGACGTTGCGGTAGGCGTGGTCGAGGGTGCGCCGCAGCCGTTCGAGCTGGAGCGCCATGAGCTCGTCGCGCGAGACCCGCTCGATCGGGTCGAGCTCGTCCTGGCCGGGGGGATCGCCTCGTCTCACGTCAGCTCCCGGCTCCGGCCGCGGAACTCCGCGACGACCTGACCGTCCGGCCTGCTCACGGTGATGTCGTAGAGCCCGCTGCGGCCGTAGCGGGTGCGTTCCGCGGCCGTGGCCACCAGCTCGTCGCCCGCGCGGGCGGGGGAGACGAACGTGATCTCCGCGCCCGCCGCCACCGTCACCGGGCCGTGGCTGTTGCACGCGCAGGCGAACGCCGTGTCGGCGAGCAGGAACACGTATCCGCCGTGGCACAGGTCGTGCCCGTTGATCATCTGGCCGGTCACGGTCATGCGGCACACCGCGCGTCCCTCGCCCAGCTCCATCAGCTCGATGCCCAGGGCGGCGGAGGCGGTGTCGGCGTCCATCATGCGACGCGCGCTCTCCAACGCAGGTCTCCCTTGTCAACTGACCGAATGTTCGGTAAACACTTCACCGTCCGGACGATCGCTGTCAAGAGGGTGAGCACTATGCAAGAACGGCACCGCGAGACCCTGGAGAAAGCCCTTTCCGCGATCGTCGGACGCGGTTACTGGAGTGCCTACCCCGAATCGCCCAGCCCGCGCGTCTACGGCGAGGGCGCGGCCGAGCGCGGCAAGGAGGCCTTCGAGTCGTACCTCGGCAAACCCTTCCCCCTCGACCAGCCGGGCACCGGGAACTGGATCGGCGCGGAGCGCTCGCCGTACGGGATCGACCTCGGCGTCACCTACCCTGAGCCGGTCGCCGACGACCTGATCGAGGCCGCGAAGGCGGCGCTGCCCGCCTGGCGGGACGCCGGGCCCGAAGCGCGCGCGCTGGCCTGCGTCGAGATCGTCGACCGGATCAACAAGCGTGGTTTCGAGCTGGCCAACGCGGTGCAGCACACCACCGGGCAGGCGTTCGTGATGGCCTTCCAGGCGGGCGGGCCGCACGCGCAGGACCGCGCGCTGGAGGCCGTCGCGTACGCCTACGCCGCCATGACCTCCTCGGCCGCCGCCGCCCGCTGGGAGAAGCCGGCCAAGGGCGAGCCGCTGGTGATGGAGAAGCGCTTCACCGTCGTGCCCAGGGGCGTCGCGCTCGTGATCGGCTGCAACACGTTCCCGACCTGGAACGCCTACCCGGGGTTGTTCGCCTCGCTCGCCACCGGCAACCCGGTGATCGTCAAGCCGCACCCGCGCGCCGTGCTGCCGCTCGCGATCACCGTACAGATCGCCCGCGAGGTGCTGGCCGAGGCCGGGTACGACCCCGCGCTCGTCGCGCTGGCCGCCGAGGAGGGCAACGGCCTGGCCAGAACGCTGGCGACGCACCCCGACATCCGCATCGTGGACTTCACCGGGTCGACGGAGTTCGGCGACTGGCTGGAGCGCAACGCCACGCAGGCCCTCGTGCACACCGAGAAGGCCGGGGTCAACACGGTGGTCATCGACTCCACCGATTCCTGGAAGGGCATGCTGGGCAACCTGGCGTTCTCGTTGTCGCTCTACAGCGGCCAGATGTGCACGGCGCCCCAGAACATCCTCGTCCCCGCGGGAGGCATCGAGACCGACGAGGGGCACAAGAGCTTCGACGAGGTCGCCGCCGGGCTGGCCGCCGCCGTCGGGAAGCTGCTCGGCGACGACGCCCGCGCGGTCGAGCTGACCGGTGCGCTCGTCAACCCCGACGTGCTGGCCAGGGTGGAGGCGGCGCCGTCGCTCGGCGAGGTGGTGCTGGAGTCGCGGGCGCCCGCGCATCCGGCGTTCCCCGACGCGGTGATCAGGACGCCGGTGATCGTCAGGGTCGATCCCGGTCAGCAGGACGTCTACGGGCGCGAGCACTTCGGCCCCGTCTCGTTCGTCATCCCCACGGGCTCGACGCGGGAGAGCCTCGACCTGCTGCGCCGCACGATCAAGGCCCGCGGCGCACTGACCGCCTCCGCCTACTCCACTTCCTCCGACGTGCTCGACCAGGCCGAGCGGGCCGCCCTCGACGCCGGCGTCAACCTGTCGTGCAACCTGACCGGCGGCGTCTTCGTCAACCAGTCGGCCGCGTTCAGCGACTACCACGGCAGCGGCGCCAACCCGGCGGCCACGGCCTCGCTCACCGACCCCGGCTACGTCGCGGGCCGCTTCCATGTGGTGCAATCCAGGCGACCGGCATGATTCCCCCGCGCGAGGAGCGACATGACTGAGGTGTACCTGGTCGGCGGCGTGCGCACCCCCATGGGAAGGTACGGCGGCGCGCTGGCCGGCATCCGCCCCGACGACCTGGCGGCCCTGGTCGTCGGCGAGGCGGTGCGCCGCAGCGGCGCCGGCCCCGAGGCGTTCGCCGAGGTGATCCTCGGCGCCGCCAACCAGGCGGGCGAGGACAACAGGAACGTCGCCCGCATGGCCACCCTGCTGGCCGGGCTGCCCGCGACGACGCCCGCGTACACCGTCAACCGGCTCTGCGCCAGCGGCCTGACCGCGATCGTCTCGGCTGCGCAGGCCGTGCGCGCGGGCGAGTCGGACCTCGTGGTGGCCGGCGGCGTGGAGTCCATGACCCGGGCTCCCTGGGTGATGGCCAAACCGGGCACCCCCTGGGCGAAACCGGGCGAGGTGGCCGACACCTCGCTCGGGTGGCGCTTCACCAACCCGCGCTTCGACGCGCGCGCGACGATGTCGATGGGCGAGACCGCCGAGGAGGTGGCCGCGCTGGACGGCATCACGAGGGAGGAGTCCGACGCCTGGGCGCTGCGCAGCCACACCCGGGCGGTGTCGGCAGCCAAGGAGGGCCGCTTCGCCGCCGACCTCGTCCCGGTGGGCGAGGTCACCGCCGACGAGGGCCCGCGCCCCGACACCTCGATGGAGCGCCTGGCGAAACTCAGGACGATCTTCCGTGACGGCGGCGTCGTCACGGCGGGCTCGTCGTCCCCGCTCTCCGACGGCGCGGCGGCCGTGGTGGTCGCGAGCGAGGAGGCCGTACGCCGGCACGGCCTGACGCCGCGGGCGAGGGTCGTCGCCGGCGCATCCGCGGGCGTGGAGCCTCACCTGATGGGCCTGGGCCCGGTGCCGGCGACGCGGAAGGCTCTGGCCCGCGCCGGCTGGGAGTCCGCCGACACCGTCGAGATCAACGAGGCGTTCGCGCCGCAGCTGCTCGCCTGCGTCCGCCGGCTCGGCCTGGATCCCGAAACGGTCAACGCCGACGGCGGCGCCATCGCGCTCGGCCACCCTCTGGGCTGTTCTGGCGCCCGCCTGGTCGTCACGCTGCTCGGCCGGATGGAGCGCGAGTCCGGCCGGCGCGGGCTGGCCAGCCTCTGCGTGGGCGTGGGCCAGGGCGTCGCGATGCTGGTGGAGGCCCCATGATCGTGGCCGTGATCGGCGGCGGCCGGATGGGCGCGGGCATCGCGCAGGTCTTCCTGGCCGCGGGCGACCACGTCACCGTCCAGGAGCCGCAGGCGGAGGCGGCCGGGCGGCGCATCGCCGAGGGCCTGGCCGTCGCCGAGTCCAAGGGCCTGGTGGACAGGGACGAGGCGCTGACCCGCCTGCTCATGGCCGGGGTGCCCGCGGACGCCGACCTGGTGATCGAGGCGGTGCCCGAGGACCCGGCGCTCAAGGCCGAGGTGCTGGCCGAGGCCGAGGCGAAGGCCGGGGACGACGCCGTGCTTGCCACCAACACCAGCTCGCTGTCCATCGCCGAGCTGGCCGCCGCACTCGACCGTCCCGAGCGCCTGATCGGCCTGCACTTCTTCAACCCGGTCCCGGTCCAGCGGCTGGTCGAGATCGTGGTCACCGGATCCACGCCGGCCGCCGTCCTCGACCGGGCGAGGGGGCACGTCGAGCGCATCGGCAAGACCGGCGTGGTGGTCAACGACTCGCCGGGGTTCGCCACCAGCCGGCTGGGGGTGCTGCTCGGGCTGGAGGCCATCCGCATGGTGGAGGAGGGCGTCGCCTCGGCCGAGGACATCGACACGGCCATGACGCTCGGCTACGGCCATCCGATGGGGCCGCTCAGGCTGAGCGACCTGGTGGGCCTCGACGTGCGGCTGGCCATCGCCGGCTATCTGCACGCCCGGCTCGGACCCCGCTTCGAGCCGCCCGCGCTGCTGCGGGAGAAGGTGGCCGCCGGTGAGCTGGGCCGCAAGACCGGGAAGGGCTTCTACCAGTGGTGATGTGATCACGGTGAGTCAGGAGGGTGCGCGATGGCCAAGCCGTTCGCCTCGTCGGCGGATCTCGGTGAGAAGCGGCAGTCCCTGGAGACCCTGGCCGAGGGCGTCTACGCGCTCACGGCCGAGGGCGACCCCAACGTGGGCGCCGTCGAGGGAGAGGACTTCCTGGTCTGCTTCGAGGCCCTCGCGACGCCCGTGGCGGCCCGCGCGTGGCTGGCCAGGCTGCGCGAGCACACGGACAAGCCGATCCGCTACCTGGTGTTGTCGCACTACCACGCGGTGAGGGTGCTGGGCGCCTCCGCGTTCGGCGCCGACGTGATCGTGACGCACGAGAAGACCCGCGAGCTGATCGCCGAGCGCGGCGAGCAGGACTGGGCCAGCGAGTACGCCAGGATGCCCCGCCTGTTCAGGGAGCCCGGCTCGATCCCGGGGCTGACGTGGCCGACGGCGACGTTCAGCGACAGGTTCACCATCGACCTGGGCGGCGACCGCGGCGACCTGGTGCTCCAGTACTGCGGGCGCGGCCACACCGAGGGCGATCTGGTGGCGTGGCTGCCCCGGCAGCGCGTCCTGTTCGCCGGCGACCTGGTCGAGTCGCAGGCGGCTCTCTACACCGGCGACGCCTTCCACCGCGACTGGGCGGCGTCCACCCTCGACCGGGTGGCGGCGTTCGGGGCCGAGACGCTCGTCGGCGGCAGGGGAGCGGTGGCGCGCGGTGAGCAGGAGGTCGCGGCGGCCGTCGGCCAGACGCGCGACTTCCTCGCCGTCATGCTGCGCGAGGTGAGCGCGGCGAGCACCCTGAAGGAGGCGTTCGAGCGCACCCACCGGGCCCTGGAGCCCCGCTACGGCTCCTGGCCGATCTTCGAGCACTGCCTGCCGTTCAACGTCTCCAGGCTCTGGGACGAGCTGCGCGGCGTCGAGCGCCCGCGCGTCTGGACCGCGGAGCGCGACCGCGAGGTCTGGGACGAGCTCCAGTCATGAACGCCGGTCCGCGGGCCGGAGGGTCCCTGCCGTCGTCCGGGGAGCGCGGGGTGCCCCCGCGGGCCGACGCGTCCCCGCAGGTGATCGTCATCGGGGCGGGTCCTGTCGGGCTGAGCGCCGCGCTGCTGCTGGCCCGCTGGGGCGTCCGGGTGCTGGTGCTCGACCAGCGCGCGGAGCGGGGGCGGGGCGGGTCGAAGTCGATCTGCCAGCAGCGCGACGTGCTGGACATCTGGTGCTCCGCCGGCGCGGGCCAGGTGGCCGATGAGGGCCTGGCCTGGACCACCGCCCGCACTTACTACCGCGGCCGCGAGCTGTTCTCGTGGTCGTTCGAGCGCGAGGGCCCGCTGCCGGCCTGCGTGAACATCTCCCAGACCCGCACCGAGCAGATCCTCGACGCGGCCGTGGCCGCGCAGCCGCTCATCGAGGTGCGCTGGAACCACGAGGTCACCGACATCACCCAGGACCCCCGCGGCGTCACCGTCCACTGCGGCGGCCGGCTGCTCCGCGCGCCCTACGCGGTGGCCTGCGCGGGCGCCAGGGCCCAGCGGGTACGCGAGGCGCTCGGGGTCACGTTCGACGGGGAGGCGTACGATGACCAGTTCCTGATCTGTGACATCAGGGCCGACCTGCCCGGCTGGGAGAACGAGCGCCGCTTCTACTTCGACCCCGTGTGGAACCCGGGCCGGCAGGTGCTGATCCATCCGTGCCCCGGCGGGACGTTCAGGATCGACTGGCAGATCGCGCCCGACTTCATCCCGACGGACGCGGACAGGGCGCGGAACATCAGGAAGGTCGTCGGGGACCGGCCGTACGAGTTGCTGTGGCACAGCACGTATCGCTTCCATTCGCGGCTGGCCTCCCGCATGCGCGCGGGCCGCGTGCTGCTCGCGGGCGACTGCGCCCACCTAGTGGCCCCGTTCGGGGCGCGCGGGCTCAACTCCGGCGTCCCCGACGCCGAGAACGCGGCCTGGAAGCTGGCCTTCGTGCTCAACGGCTGGGCGGGGGAGGAGCTGCTGGAGACGTACCACACCGAGCGGCACGCGGCCGCGCTGGAGAACCTGGAGGTGACCGCCGCCACCATGCGCTTCATCGCGCCCAGGACCGTGGAGGAGCGGATGCGCCGGCGGGCCGCGCTGGAGGGCGGGCTGGTCGCGGAGATCGACTCGGGACGGTTCGCGGAGCCCTACTGGTACGTGAATTCGCCCCTCACGACGCCGGAACCGGCCCGGCCGTTTTCCGGCAGGCCGCCCAAGGGTTCACGCTGCGTGCCCGCACCAGGGGTGATCCTGCCGGACGTGCCGTTGCCGGAGGGCAGGCTGCGCGAGTTCTGCCGGGACGGTTTCCTGGTTCTACTGGGTGAAATGTGCGATTCGCGTTTGTTTGTGCAGGTCCTGGGCAAGGTCAATAAGGCACCGCTCGCCGTACGTGGGTTCGCGGAGATGGACGGGACAGGCTCGCTCGCCGGGAAGCTCGGCGCCGGGCCCGATGAGGCATGGCTCATCAGGCCCGACTCCCACATCGCCGCGATCATCCCCCATGCGGGGCCGGAGTCGGTGGCGGTCGCTCTGAGTCGCGCTCTTGGCGACTTTCCCGACATTTGACCCCTAGAGGAGGACTGCGTGACTGGCCGTAGCTCGTTTCTGATCGTCGCGAACCGGTTGCCGGTGGACCGCACGATCGAGCCTGACGGAACGGCCTCGTGGCGCAGGAGTCCTGGCGGGCTCGTCACCGCGATCGCACCGGTGATGAAGCGCCGCCACGGAGCCTGGGCCGGCTGGCACGGGGCACCCGACGAGAAGCTGGAGCCGTTCGAGCAGGACGGCATGAACCTCGTCCCGATCCCGCTGTCCGCCAGCGAAGTTGAGCTGTACTACGAGGGCTTCTCCAACGCCACCCTGTGGCCGCTGTACCACGACGTCGTGGCGCCGCCGGTCTACCACCGGGACATGTGGGAGGCCTACCGCTCGGTCAACGAGCGGTTCGCCGCCGCTGCCGCCGACGCCGCCGAGCAGGGCGCGGTCGTGTGGGTGCAGGACTACCAGTTGCAGCTGGTGCCCGCGATGCTCCGGAGACTGCGGCCCGACCTGCGGATCGGGTTCTTCCTGCACATCCCGTTCCCGCCGACGGAGCTGTTCTGGCGGCTGCCCTGGCGCAAGGAGCTGGTCGAAGGGCTGCTCGGAGCCGACCTGGTGGGCTTCCAGCTGCCCGGTGGCGCCTCCAACTTCCGCAGGTTGTGCCGGCGGCTGCTCGGGCTGCCGTACAAGGGGAACGAGATCTTCCTCGACGACCGCATCGTGACCACGCAGGCGTTCCCGATCTCCGTGGACTTCGCGCACCTCGACTCGCTCGTACGCGAGCCGCACATCGCGGCGCGGGCCAAGGAGATCAGGGTCGAGCTGGGCGACCCCGAGCACGTGCTGCTCGGCGTCGACCGCCTCGACTACACCAAGGGCATCGGCCAGCGGCTGGAAGCGTTCGGCGAGCTGCTCAAGGACGGGCGGCTGCGGCCGAACGAGGCGGTGTTCGTGCAGATCGCCACGCCGAGCAGGGAACGGGTGGAGGAGTACCGGCGCCTGCGCGACGACATCGAACTGCAGGTGGGCCGGATCAACGGCGAGCACGCGCAGCTCGGCTACCAGCCCGTGCAGTATTTCCACCAGTCGTACGACCAGGAGGAGCTGGCCGCGCTCTATCTCGCCGCCGACGTCATGGTCGTCACCCCGTTGCGTGACGGGATGAACCTGGTGGCCAAGGAGTACGTCTCCTGCCACCACGACCTGAACGGGGCTCTGGTGCTCAGCGAGTTCACCGGGGCGGCGGACGAGCTGCGCCAGGCGTACCTGGTCAACCCGTACGACGTGGAGGACGTCAAGCGCCAGATGATGGCGGCGATGCGGGCCACGCCGCACGAGCTGGCCCGGCGGATGCGAACCATGCGCCGCCGGGTGGCCACCTACGACGTGGACCGCTGGGCGAACGAGTTTCTCAATGCCCTGGAGTCACCTGCTTCACAGCCTTCCACGCGTCGTAACGCTTCTTGGCGGTCCGGTTGACCACGATCTGAGCCACGGACATGCCGACGCCCATGAGGACGGCGTAGCCGATGGCCTCGCCCAGGTTGACCTCGGGTGAGTCGGTGTCGACAGGAGGCTCCTTGCCGGTCGCCTTCACCCAGACGAACCCGAGGAGCTTCCTGGCCGCCCAGGCCGTCACGAGCCCCACCAAGCCGCCGATGACCCGCCAGGCCACGTCTGGCTTGTCCTCCGCCATACCGATCTCCCTTCCCGTTGGTAACGAACACTAGTCTGTACCGCTTGCCGTGCGCCGAAGCCGTAGCATAAGGAGGCATGACTCAACAGCGACCAGGCCATGCCTCCATGCCGGAAAAGCCGACTCTTGATGGCTTGGAGCAGGTATGGGTAGCTCGTTGGGACGCCGAAGGCACCTACCGCTTCGACAGGTCCGCGCCGCGCGAGCAGGTCTACTCCATCGACACTCCGCCGCCGACCGTGTCGGGCTCGCTGCACATCGGGCACGTCTTCTCCTACACCCACGCCGACATCATGGCCCGCTACCAGCGGATGACCGGCAAGTCGGTGTTCTACCCCATCGGCTGGGACGACAACGGCCTGCCGACCGAGCGCCGGGTGCAGAACGTCTACGGCGTGCGCTGCGACCCGTCGCTGCCTTACGACCCCGACTTCGTCCCGCCGGACAAACCGGGCAAGCGCGAGCTCCCCGTCTCGCGGCGCAACTTCGTGGAGCTGTGCCACAAGCTGACCGCGCTCGACGAGCAGGCGTTCGAGGAGGTGTGGCGGCGGGTCGGCCTGTCGGTCGACTGGTCGCTGCTCTACACCACGATCAGCGACGAGTCCCGGGCGGTCTCCCAGCGGGCGTTCCTGCGCAACCTCAAACGCGGCGAGGCCTATCTCGCCGAGGCGCCCACGCTGTGGGACGTCACCTTCCGCACCGCCGTCGCGCAGGCCGAGCTGGAAGACCGCGAGTGGCCCGGCGCCTTCCACAAGGTCTCGTTCTACGGTGAGCGGGGGCCGGTCATGATCGAGACGACCAGGCCCGAGCTGATCCCGGCGTGCGTGGCGCTGGTCGCGCACCCCGACGACGAGCGTTACCAGCCGCTGTTCGGCACGTCGGTGCTGACGCCGCTGTTCGGCGTCGAGGTGCCGGTGCTGGCCCACCGCCTGGCCGAGCCCGACAAGGGCACCGGCATCGCGATGATCTGCACGTTCGGCGACATCACCGACGTGACCTGGTGGCGCGAGCTGCGGCTGCCGACCCGGCCGGTCATCGGCTGGGACGGCAGGCTGCTGCCGGAGCCGCCCGAGGACGTCGACGCCGAGCCGTACAAAGAGCTGGCGGGCAAGACCGTCCACAGCGCGCGCGAGCGCATCGTGGAGCTGCTGCGCGAGTCCGGCGACCTGGAGGGCGAGCCCCGTCCGGTGCAGCGCACGGTGAAGTTCTACGAGCGCGGCGACAAGCCGCTGGAGATCGTCACCACCCGCCAGTGGTACATCCGCAACGGCGGCCGCGACGAGGAGCTGCGCGAGCGGCTGCTGGAGCGGGGCCGCGAGCTGACGTGGCACCCGCCGCACATGCGCGTGCGCTACGACAACTGGGTGCAGGGGCTCACCAGCGACTGGCTGATCTCCCGCCAGCGCTTCTTCGGCGTGCCCTTCCCGGTCTGGTATCCGGTCGACGAGTCCGGGCAGCCCGTCCACGACGCGCCGATCCTGCCGGCCGAGGACACCCTGCCGGTCGACCCGTCCTCCGACGTGCCGCCCGGCTACACCGAGGACCGGCGCGGCGTGCCCGGCGGGTTCGTGGCCGACCCCGACGTCATGGACACCTGGGCCACCTCGTCGCTGACACCGCAGATCGCCGGCCGCTGGGAGAGCGACGACGACCTGTTCAAGCGGGTCTTCCCGGCCGACCTGCGGCCGCAGGCGCACGAGATCATCCGCACCTGGCTGTTCTCGACCGTGGTCAGGTCGCACGACGAGTTCGGCGGGCTGCCGTGGAGCGACGTGGCGATCTCGGGGTGGATCCTCGACCCCGACCGCAAGAAGATGTCCAAGTCCAAGGGCAACGTCGTCACCCCGCTCGACCTGCTGGAGAAGCACGGCTCCGACGCCGTGCGCTACTGGGCGGCCAACGGGCGCTACGGCGTCGACACCGCCTTCGACGCCGGGCAGCTCAAGATCGGCCGGCGGCTGGCGATCAAGATCCTCAACGCGTCGAAGTTCGTGCTCGGGCTGGCCGGCAGCGAGGGCGACGTCACCGAGCCGCTCGACCTGTCGATGCTGGCGGCCCTGTCCGAGGCCGTACGCGAGGCGGGGGAGGGGCTCGGCGCCTACGACCACACCAGGGCGCTGGAGGCCGTCGAGCGCTTCTTCTGGGCTTTCTGCGACGACTACCTGGAGCTGGTCAAGGCCCGCGCCTACGAGTCCGGCCCCGCCGCGGCCTCCGCCCACGCGGCGCTGCGACAGGCCCTCGACGTGCTGCTGCGGCTGTTCGCGCCGTTCCTGCCCTTCGTGACCGAGGAGGTGTGGTCGTGGTGGCGCGAGGGCTCGGTCCACCGCGCGCCGTGGCCCGACGCCGAGCCCGCGGGCGGGCGCCGCGACGGTGATCCGGCGGTGCTGGCCGTGGCCTCGGAGGTGCTCGGTCAGGTGCGCAAGGCCAAGTCGGAGGCCAAGCTGTCGATGCGGGCCGAGGTCAGCAGGCTGACCGTCACGGGGCCTGAGACCGCGCTCGTGCGGCAGGCACAGGACGACCTGTGCGCGGCGGGCAACGTCGAGGAGTTCGTCCTGGAGCACGGTGACGCGCTGCGCGTCGAGGTCCAGCTGGGCTGACGCCCTCATGCCGGGCGCCCCATGGCGGGCGCCCGGCGTGAGCAGCACTGCCGACGTCTTTGCGCAGGGCGGGCGCTCGGCGTCAGCGGCCCCTGCCGACGTCCGTGTGCGGGGCGAAGAACCCGGCGTCAGCGGCCCCTGCTGACGTCCTTGTGCAGGGCGAAGAAGAGCGAGAACGCCTCCCCGTCGGGCGGTGGCGTCCGCCCGCGGAAGTCCTCGAACACCTCCGCCAGCCGCCGCTCCAGCTCGCTGCGTCCCTCGGCGGTGAGCCTGAGCCCCAGCCTGGTGAGGTCGACCTCCTCGACGTCGACGAGCCTGACCTCCTCCAGGAAGGCGTCGAGCATGGCCGCGTTGCCGCCGGTCACCCCGCTCTCCTTGACGTCCATCTCCCACGACTTGCCGGTGGCTCGGTAGGGGATCTCCGTGGAGCCGCGCGGGCCGGGCCGGTGCGCCTCGGCGGCCAGGAAACCGGTGTCGACCAGCTTGCGCACGTGGTGCAGCGTGGTGGCGGGGTGCGCGCCGAGCCGTCCGGCGATCTCCTTGTTGGTGAGCGCCTCGTCCAGGCAGAGCCGCAGGATGCGCAGACGCACGGAGGAGGCCAGGGCGCGGGCCTCCGCCTCGGTGGCGGGACGGCGATGGGTGCCCATGGCAGGCCATCCTAACCGATTGATTTTTCCCAATCGGTCGTGCGATGCTCCTCGGGTGACCTTGCTGAGCGATCACGGCTTCCGCCGGCTGTTCCTCGCCGACACCGCCAGCCAGGCGGGCAGCCAGGTGCTCATGCTGGCCCTGCCGCTGGTCGCGGTCTCGGCGCTGGACGCCTCGGAGCTCGAGGTGGGCGTGCTGGCCGCGTTCCAGACGCTGGCATTCGTGCTGATCGGGCTGCCCGCGGGAGCGATCGTCGACCGGTTGCCCAAGCGCGCCGTGATGGTGGTCGCCGACTGGGGGCGCGCCCTGGTGCTCGCCTCGGTGCCGGTGGCCTGGTGGCTCGACGTGCTCTCGATCCATCAGCTGTACGCCGTGGCGCTCGTGCTCGGCGTGTGCACCGTGTTCTTCGACGCCGCGTACCAGAGTTATCTCCCGCACCTCGTGGGGCGCGAGCGGCTCGTCGAGGGAAACTCGGCGCTGGAGGGCGTGCGCACGGTGGCCCAGCTCGGCGGGCCCGGCGCGGGCGGCTACCTCATCCAGCTCCTCACCGCGCCGTTCGCGCTGGCCGTCACGGTGGCCGGGTTCGCCTGGTCGGCCGCCTGCCTGGCGACGATACGCCGGCCCGAGCCCCGCCAGGAACGCCGGCGCGCCCACCTGAGCAGGGAGATCGGCGAGGGCGTCCGGTTCGTGCTCGGGCACCCGCTGCTGCGCCGCATCGCGGGGTGCGCGGCCACCGCCAACCTGTTCGTCTCGATGAGCCAGCCGGCGATCCTGCTGCTGCTGGCCAGGGAGCTCGGCCTGGAGGCGGGCACGATCGGCCTGCTCATGGCCGCGGGCGGGCTCGGCGGGGTGACCGGGGCGCTGGTCAACGCCCGGCTGGCCCGCAGGTTCGGGCAGGGACCGACGATGTGGCTGGCCGTCGGGCTGACCGCGCCGCTGATGTTCCTGCTGCAGGGGGTGGCGGCCGACTGGCGGCTCGCGTTGTTCGTGGTGTTCGAGTTCTTCTTCGGAGCGGGAGCGGTCGTCTTCAACGTCACCCAGCTCAGCTTCCGCCAGGCCATCACGCCGGAGCCGCTGCTCGGCCGGATGAACGCCACCATCCGCTTCCTCGTGTGGGGCACGATGCCGCTGGGCGGGCTGTTCGGCGGGGTGCTGAGCGAGGCGATCGGGGTCAGGAACACGCTGCTGGCCGCCGCCGCCGGCAGCTGCCTGCCGTTCCTGTGGCTGGTCACCTCGCCGCTGCGCGGCATGCGCGAGCTGCCCGTGACCGGTGGCCGGCGCTAGCCGGGCATGCCGGGCACGCCGGGCACGACGGTGTCAGGGCGGCCCGCGGGCGATCACGCCGGGGCGATAACCGCGCGCATCCGCCGCCGGGACATGCCAGTCTTGAACCGTGCTTCCCGACCGCCCAACCAATCTCGTGCCGCCCGTCCTGGCCAAGATGGCCGCATGGTGCGGGTGCCTGATCCTCGTCGGCGTGGTCGTCTACTACTTCGTCCAGGTCATCGCCGGGCTCACGTTCGTGGCGCTGCCCATGGCGATCGCGCTGTTGCTGACCGCGCTGCTGTTCCCGCTGACCAACGCGCTGCGCCGCGCCGGCATGCGGCCCATCTACGCCACCTGGATCACCATGCTGGTGGCGCTGGCCGTGCTGGCCGGCACCGGCTGGCTCGTCGGGGCGCGGGCCAGCGCGGAGTTCCCCAACCTCGTCCGGCAGGTCCAGGAGACCGCCAGATCCGTGCAGGAATGGCTGATCAGCGGCCCGCTGCAGCTGGAAGAGGCCCAGATCATCGGCTACGTCGACGAGATCGTCGCCATGGTCAACGCGCAGCGCACGGCCATCACCGGCACCGTCCTGTCGGCCGGCGCGGTGGCCTTCGAGGTGCTCGCGTCCATCGTGCTGCTGCTCTTCGTGACGTTCTTCCTACTCAAGGACGGCGACCGCATCTGGGCATGGTTCCTCAGGGCGTTCGGCGGCGTGGCTCCGCGCGTCGACCGCGCGGGGCGGGCCGCGTGGACCACGCTCTCCCACTACGTCCAGGGCACGGTTGCCGTGGCCGCCGTGCACGGTCTGATCATGGGAGTCGTGCTGGCCGGCATGGGAGTGCCGCTGTGGGCGCCGCTGGCCGTGCTGATCTTCTTCGCCAGCTTCATCCCCATCGTCGGCATCTTCTTCGCGGGCACCGTCGCCACCCTCGTCACGCTGGGCGCCAAAGGTCTCATCTTCGCGCTGATCTTCCTGGGCATCCTCGTCATCGAGCAGCAGCTCGAAAACCACGTGCTCCAGCCGCTGATCGTGGGCCGGGCACTCAACTTCCACCCGCTGGCGATCATCCTGGTGCTGGCCGTCGGGGGCATCCTCGCGGGCATCGCGGGGGCCGCCGTGGCGGTGCCGGTCGCGGCGGTGATCTACCGGGCGCTCCCGGAGCTGAGGTCGCGCCCGCCCGCCCTGCCACCACCGGACGACACGCTGTCTCTTATACCCATCTG
>NZ_SMKO01000101.1 GCF_004348685.1 Nonomuraea deserti
GGTGGCGACGGTGTGGATTGTGGTGATCAACCCGTCTACCAGGAGCTTCTTTACGTCATCGGTTGAACACCGGCATCGCGATCATGCTGTGACTAGGCCTCTCGCCGCGGAGCCTGAAAAGGGTTCAGTGTCGGCTCCGGGGTGGAGCACGGTGCTCGGTGACGGCCCAGACCTCCTATACCTCAGCCAGCCGCCAGTCAGTTGATCAATGGGTACGGCGGCGGGGTGCTAAGACTTCGGTGACCTTGGCGATGGCCTCGGCGACCTGCGCGCCGCCGTGGACCTGCTCACCGACAGCCTGCTGTCCCACTTGTCGTACGAGGAACGCGAACTCGTCGATCCCCTGGCCAGGCACGGTCTCTAGCGGCCCGGCGGCCGGGGAACGCGTGCCGGCGCGCCGCGAGCACGATCGCCAGGGCGACCGCCACCAGCGGCAGGGCCGTCCACGGCAGCGCGCCCGCACCGGTACCCTCCAGCACCAGCCCGCCGGCCAGCGACCCGCCCGCGATGCCGGCGTTGTACACCGTGGTCTGCATGGAGGTGGCCACGTCGGCGTTCTCCGGCCCCGACGCGTTCACCAGCGCCGTCTGCAGCAACGTCGGCACGCCTCCGAAGGCCGCGCCCCACAGCGCCACCGCCACCAGGGTGACCGGCCCTCCGAGCGCGCCCAGCACGACCATCGCGCCCGCGACCACGGCCAGCACCACCACGAGCGTCACGCGCAGGGCCCGGTCGATGACCGCGCCCACCACCCAGATCCCCGCGACCGTCCCCACGCCGAACACCAGCAGCACCACACTGGTCCGCCCGGCCCCGGTCAGCGCGGCGAGCGGCGCCAGGTACGTGTACACCGCCTGGTGCCCCACGAGCACCAGCACCGTCACCCCCAGCACCGTCGCGACCCCGGGTACGGCGGCGACCCGCCGCAACGGCACGCGTCCGGCCGCCGCCTCGCCGGGGAAGCCGGGGACCGTGGCCAGCACCCACCCCACCAGGACTGCCGCCGCGACGGCCAGCGCGCCGAACGCGGCCCGCCAGCCGAACATCCCGGCCAGCGCCGCACCCGCCGGGATGCCCGCGCACAACGCCACCGTGATCCCGGCGGAGACGATCGCGATCGCCCGGCCCCGCCGCTCGGGCGGCACCATCCGCGCCGCGTAACCGACCAGCATCGCCCACAGGATCCCGCCCATCGCCCCGGCCAGCACCCGGACCCCGAACGTCACCGCGTAGGACGAGGACAGCGCGGTCGCCGCGTTGCAGGCGGCGAACCCCACCAGCGTCCCCACCAGCACCGGCCGCCGGGCGAACCGCCGCAGCAGCGCCGTCAGCGGGATCGCCGCCAGGAACGACGCCACCGCGTACGCCGTCACCAGGAAGCCGGCCCGCCCCTCCGGCACCCCCAGCGCCGCTCCGATCTGCGGCAGCAGCCCGGCGGGCAACAATTCCGTCATCACCGCCGTGAACGCCGCCGCGAACAACGCCAGCAGTCCCGGCCACGGCATCCTCCCGGCGCGCTCCGCGCCGTCGTGCATCTCATCAGCCATGGGACTAGGCTGAAACCTTCACATCAGTGTGAAGGCAATTCCCGGCCCCACCAACCGAGGTCCGCCATGAGAATCGGGGAGCTCTCCCAGCGCACCGGCGTCCACACACGCATGCTTCGCTACTACGAGGAGCAGGACCTCCTCCACCCGGAACGCGCGGACAACGGTTACCGCTCCTACCCGCCCTCGGCCGTCCAGCGGGTCCAGCAGATCCGCGGCCTGCTCGACTCGGGGCTCACGACGGAGATCATCCGCCGCATCCTCCCGTTCCTCGACGGGCCCGACGAGATCCACCTGCACCCGGAATGCCTCACGCCCGAGCTCGCCGGCCTCCTGGAGGCCGAGGCCGCCCGCATCCAGCAGCGTATCGACTGCCTGGCCCGCAACCGCGACGCCATCCGCGCCTACCTGGCCGCCGTACGCGATCTGCGGCAATGACCCCGCCGGGCGCCTTTACAATGTAGATCATGGAATCGCTGACGGAACTCCTCGCGGAGGTGCAGCGCGGCCGGCCGCCCGCGGCGGACGGCGGCGTGACGATCGTGCCCCAGCCGTCACCCCGCGACGCCGGCGTGATCGCCTTCACCGCGCACGCGGTGGTCTTCACCGACCTCGACCCTGGCTGGGTCCGTGACCGGCTCCCGGCGGACGACCTGTCCGCGCCGCTCTGCCCGCCGTTCCTTCAGGCCATCGCGGACAGGACCGGCCGGCGGATCGGCAACGTCGACCTGCTGGGCCTGGCCCCGCCCCTCGACGGCCCTCCGCCCGTTCCACTGAGCGAGGTCACCGGCGGCGACCACCCCCGGGTGGCGCGGGCCCGCAGGTTCCGCGACGCCGTACGCGTGTGGACCGGCCAGGGCGGCCTGCTCGCCGTGGGGCGCGGGGTGGCCGGACGGTGGGAGATCGCCGTCGAGGTCGAGCCGGGGCACCGCGGCCGCGGTGCGGGCCGGACGCTGGCCACGTGCGCCAGGCACCTCGTCCCCGAGCCGGTGTGGACGCAGGTCGCGCCGGGGAACGCGGCCGCCGTCCGGGCGTTCCTCGCGGCGGGATACCAGCCCGTGGGGGCGGAGGTCCTGCTTGCCTGACCGCCGGCGGGGCAGGCTGATGAGGTGCCGACCGAACAGGAGGTGACCGGCATGGGCCGCGGAAAGCTCCTGCGCCACCACCACGAGCATTCCGGCACCATCGACCATCCACGCGCCTACGAGCTGTTCTCCCGCCTCGGTTACGCGGGGCGCAGGCGGCTGGTGTTCACGCAGCTGGCCGCACTGGCCGGCGCCGGACCCGGCGACCGGGTGCTGGACGTGGGCTGCGGCACCGGCTACCTCACCCGCCGCCTGGCGCCGCTGGTGGCACCCGGAGGCCGGGTCGTCGGCGTGGACCCGTCGCCGCGGATGATCGCCTACGCCCGCCACCGCGCCCCGGCGAACTGCGCCTACCTGGTGGGCGAGGGGCAGGCGCTGGACCTGCCCGGCGGGCCGTTCGACGTGGTGGTCTCCAGCCTGGCCGTGCACCACATCCCGGCCGGGGCGCGGGAGACCGCCGTCCGGGAGATGTTCCGCGTGCTGCGCCCGGGCGGCAGGCTGCTGATCGCGGAGCTCCGCCCGCCGCGGCGGCCGCTCGCGCGCCGGCTGACCGGCCTGGTGAGCGGGCACGCCCTGGGGCACGACCCCAGGGAGACGCCGGCCGCGCTGGTGCCGGCCGCCGGGTTCCAGGTGCAGGCCGAGGGCGACCTGTGGCCGCTGCTGTGCTACGTGCGGGCGGTCAAACCGTAGTGCGGCGCAGCCGTCCTGTTGATCAAAAAAGGGCGTGGCGCTCCCTGCTGCCACAAGATCGCTACGTATAGTGATGGCCGATGTCACTTCGTGATTACAGGGGGAGATCATGAGAAGTACCCTCATCGCCACCGGCGGTGCACTGGCCGCGGCGGCCGTGGTGTTCGGGGCCGGCGCAGCCGCCGCCGACTCCAGCCGGCACCCGCACCACTGTGACCTCGCGGTGAACGAAGACTCGACCTACCACCACGTGACGGACCACGGAAGGTTCGCCGGCACCCGCGACATCGATGCCTGCGTCCCACGCCACGACCACGGGCGCGGCAACCCGAACTGGGACCGTCGCAGCTGGGTGTTCGACTGGCTCACCCGCTGACATCCCGCGACCCGCCTGGTCCCGGCCCCCGCCGCACGGGTGCCGGGACCACGGCTTCTCCGCCGCGTCGCCCGGCCGTCCGCATTCGGTAGCCTTGCCCGGTGCGACTTGGCGTGAACGTTCCCAACTTCGGCCCCGGCACCGACCCAGGCGTCCTGCGGCGGTGGGCGCAGACCGCCGAAGGGCTGGGGTTCGACCTGCTGATGGTGTCCGACCACGTCGTGATCACCCCCGACGTGGCGCAGAAATATCCGGCGCCCTTCTACGAACCCTTCACCACCCTCGCCTGGCTCGCCGGGTGCACCAGCCGCATCGCCCTCGGCACGACCGTGCTGATCGTCCCCTACCGGCACCCGCTGCTCGTGGCCCGCATGGCGGCCAACCTCAACGACCTCAGCGGCGGGCGGCTGGTGCTGGGTGTCGGGGTCGGGTGGGCGCGGCAGGAGTTCGAGGCGCTCGGCGTGGCGCACGAGCGGCGCGGCCGGCTGACCGACGAGCATCTCGCGGCGATCCGCGCCGCCTGGGCGGGCGAGCACGACTACCGCTCCGGCGGCATACCGATCTGGGTGGGCGGCAACAGCGACGCGGCCCTGCGCAGGGCGGCACGGTTCGGCGAGGCCTGGCACCCGCTCAGGAACACCATGTCCTACCTGCGGGAGACGTGGCCGCGGCTGAAAGACCTCGCCGCCGGGCAGGGCCGGCCGGTGCCCGACCTGGCGCCCAGGATCATGTTGCGGGTCACCGCGTCGCCCGTCACGGGCCCCGACCGGCTCGCGGGCGTGGGCACGATCGAGCAGATCACCGACGACCTCGAGCAACTGCGCCTGCTCGGCGCGGGGACCGTCGTCCTCGACCCCTTCTCCGGCGACCCGGCCGAGACGCTCCACCCGGAGGCTGCCTGGGAGATGATCGCCGCTGTGGCCGCCCGCAGAGGCGCCCGCTGATAGCCTTTATGGCGTAAAGAGTTTATTCCGCGTGGGGAGTTCCGCGTTGGTCGTCTACGCCGGGCAGGGTGACGCGCGCCGCTCGATGGCACTGCTGTGGCGCACGGGAGAGCCGGGAGAGGTGCGGCCCGGCCCCAAGCCGGGGCTGAGCGTCGACGCGATCGTCGACGCCGCCATCGCCGTGGCCGACAGCGAGGGCATGGCGGCGCTGTCCATGCGGAAGGTCGGCGAGCGGCTCGGCCGCACCGGGATGGCCCTCTACACCTACGTGCCGAACAAGGGCGAGCTGGTCGACCTGATGTACGACCGGGTCCTGGCCGAGCTGCCCACCGAGCACGACCTGAGCGGCGGGTGGCGGGCGGCCGTCACGTCATGGGCCGAGCACGTCCTGGCGTTCTACCTGCGGCATCCGTGGGTGCTTCAGGTGTCGCAGGCGCGGCCGGTGCTGGGGCCCAACGAGTTCGCGATGCTGGAGGGCCTGGTCCGGATCCTGCGGGAGACCGGCCTGCGGCCGCGCCGGCTGCGGGGGGTCGTGGCGCTGCTGTCCGACTTCGTACGAGGGGCGGCGAGGACGGTCTCCGAGTCGCGGCAGGCACCGTCGGCGACGGGGGTGTCCGACGAGGAGTGGTGGCAGGCCCGCTCGTCGCTGCTGGAGGAGGTGGCGCCCGGGTTCGCCGCCCGGTTCCCCATGGTGACGTGGGTGGAGTCGGAGGACGACGAGCCCGCGACGGACGAGCCCTACCTGGAACACCGGGTGGGCGAGACGTTCGCCGTCGGCCTGGCCGTGCTGCTCGACGGCATCGAGGCGGCCGTGAAGTCCGGCTGAGCCCCGGCCCGGCCCGGGCGCGTCCCGGCAGGTCTCAGCGGGTCTCAGCGCGGATCGGCCGAGTGATCGCGGCCCGACCGCCGTTCCGCCAGTTCCTCGAGGTCGCGTACGAACCAGATGTGCTCGCCCCGGTTCGACTCGGTCACCCACGCCTCCAGCGCGGAGCCGGGAGGGGCGAGACGGGAGACGTCGCCGACCACCGCCAGGCCGATCCGGTAGTTGACGAACTTCTGCGCGAACTCTCCTGCGACGCCGCTGCGCAGGACGAAGAAGTCGGCGTGCAGGCGCTCCACGGGCACGGCCACCCAGGTGGCCTGCCGCCCCCAGGCCTCGCCGATCAGGTCGAGCGCGTCGCGTGCCTCGCGGAGAGGCTCGCCGTGCGGGTCGCAGACGTAGAGGTCGGGCATGGCAATCTCCAGAACGTTGGTTGATCCAGGTCGGCGGCGGCCGAGGGGGTCAGTCCCGTACCAGGGCGTCGACGATCCGCAGCACCTGGGCGGTCTCCTCGAGCCCGCCCAGAACGATGATCTTCAGGTGGGAGCGCTCCTCGTCGTGGACGAACTCCACGCGCAACCCGCGCGGCTCGCCCGCCAGGGCTCCCAGGACCATCGTGCTGACACGGTCCATGTCGCCCCTGGCGATGCCGTCGATCTGCACGATGCTCGACACCTCGGCGCGGCGGGCGGGTGCGGGAGCGGGCGTGGCGACCGGCAGGCCGGTGAACGCCGCAAGATCCTCCTTGGCGATGCGGTACTGCTTGCCGATCCGCACGGCGGGCAGCCGTCCGTCACGCACGTAGTTACGCACGGTCTTGACGTGCAGCCCCAGCTGGGCCGCCACCTGCTCCACGGTGAAATGCTCCATAGCAGTCCCCATTATGGTGCATGTCAGGGAGTGATAGGGATGTTTATGGCAGCACAGGGCTGGACGGCACCGGCCCAGAACGGGCCTGGCGACGCTCCACGTGCCGGTCGTCACGACGATCAGTCGATGATCCCGAGCCCGGACTGCGCGGCGAGGACGGCTGGGCGGCGCGCCGCGGGACGGTTGTCACGACGAGCATGGGGCCGGCCGCGCCGAGGAGGAGGAGGCGGCGGCGGCGAGCGCCGCGCGCCGTCCCGCAGCGCGGGCTGAGCGACGACGCCGGCCTGACGGGATCCTCCTCCCGGACTACGGGCGTGTACGCCGGGGCACGCGAACCAGCCACGATCGCAGCGGCCCGGCTACGCCAGGCGACGTAGCGGGCGCGCCGCTCCACGGCCGACGCGGGAAAGGGCCTTGGCCAGCAGGGTTTGACGCGTGGCACGAACGACACCCCGCGGCCGGGCGGCGGCGGGGCCCAGGGAGGAGACACGCATGCGACATTCTCACGCACGCCCGCGATGGCCGTGGAAGGCGTTCACACTGGCGGCGGCGGGAACAACCGTGATCGCCGTGACAGCGACCCCCGCGGCGCAGGCCGCAACGCCCACGGCAGGGCGAGCCGCAACGCTCACCCCAGGGCAGGCCGCAGGGCAGGCAGCGGCGGCAGCGCAAGCCGCAGCGCTCAGCGCAGGGCAGGCCGCAGGGCAGGCGGCAGCGCTTACCGCGGGGCAGGGGGCAGCGCCCACGGCAGGGCGGGCTGCGGCGCCCACCGCAAGGGCCGGCTCGTCCGTGACCGGCTGGCTCCGGCGGCACGCCGTGCCCCTCGCCGGCATCGACCCCGCGGCCCCGCTGACCGACCTGGCCGCGCTCCGTCCCATGGTGGGCGACGCGTCCGTCGTCGGGCTGGGCGAGTCGACCCACGGGGCGGCCGAGGAGACCAGGCTCAAGCACCGCACGCTGCGCTACCTGGTCGAGGAGCTGGGTTTCCGCTCCATCGCCTGGGAGGAGGACTGGACGGTGGGCCTGGAGGTCGACGACTACCTGCGCACCGGCAAGGGCGACGTGAACACCTTGGTGCGGAAGATGGCCCGCACCTGGCGGACACGGGAGGTGGCCGACGTGCTGCGCTGGCTGCGCGCGTACAACGCCACCCACGAGAAGCAGGTGCGGTTCGTCGGCGTGGAGTGCTTCGCCACCGGGCACCGGGCCTACGACGCCGTCACCAGGTACGTCGCCGAGACCGCCCCCGGCCGGAAGGCCGAGCTGGCGCGCCACATGTGGAAGATCCGGCCCGACACGGCCGACATGGGCGCCTACGTCCAGTGGTACTACGGGGTCAAGGACAAGAAGCCCTACATCCGGCACGCGCGCCAGGCGTACGAGCTGGTCAGGAAGGTGCCCCACGACGACGGCGACCGCGCGTACGAGCTGGCCCTGCAGCACGCCCGCCAGATCGTCTCCTTCTACGAGTACTTCGACCAGAAGAACATCTACCAGTACCGCGACGCGCGGGCGGCCGAGAACCTGCGCTGGTGGCGCGGCCGTACCGGTGACAGGATCGCCTACTGGGCGGCCTCGCCGCACACCGCTAAGGCGTCCGGCATGACCGTCCACGCGCCCGGCCAGCCGCCCCTGCGCTTCGACGGCGCCGGGTCGCTCCTGCGGCGCTGGTACGGCGAGAAGTACCGCTCCATCGGGTTCACCTTCACCCGGGGCACCCTCGCAGGCGCCGACGGAAGGCCGGCCCGGGTGCCCGCGCCGCCGCGCGACTGGGCCGACGCGCCGTTCGCCGCGGTGCGGCACGCCCAGTACGCCGTCGACCTCAGGGCGTCGCGGGCACCCGCCGCGGTGCGCGCATGGTTGCGGACGCCGGCGAAGATGCGCTGCGTGGCCGCGTACGACCCGGCCGAGCCCGAGGGCCACTACATGAGCGGGAGCTCACCGGCCGGCTGGTTCGACGTGATCATCCATCGCCAGCAGATCAGCCCACCCCATCCGATCACCTGAGCCGATCGCCTCAGCCCTTCGCCTGCCATGTCACCGGGCCGGGCACGGGGTCCCCCTGACGGATGCATCCCCCTGACCGGTGCGTCCCCCTGACCGGTGCGTCCCCCTGACCGGTGCGTCCGCCTTGGCGGTGCGGCATCCGCCCGGCGGGTACGGCGTCCGCACCCGGCCCGGACGGACGGTGACATCAGCGGCGCCCCGCACGGCCGGCCAGGCTCACGGAGGGCCAGGCCGCACGGACCGGAGACCCGCACGAGGCAGCGGCCCGCACGCGCAGGAGACCCCGACGCATCGGAGACCCGCACGTATACGGGCCCGCACGGATCAGGGGCGGGTGAAGACCGCGTCCAGCTCCGGGATGCGGGCCCGGTAGCCGTCGAGCAGTTCGCGGGCCACCGGCACGGAGTCGACCAGCGGATGCAGCGCGAACGCCGCCGCCGCCTGCCGCGGCGACCCCGACAGCGCCGCCTCGATGGCCGTCTGCTCCACCGCCTTCACCTGCTGGACCAGGCCGAGGAAGCGGCCGGGGAGCGGGCCGGTGGCCAGCGGCCGCACGCCCCCGCCGCCCACCGTGCACGGGATCTCCACGACCGCCTCGGCGGGCAGCCCGGGCACCGCGCCGCCGTTGCGCACGTTGAGGATCATGGTGGACGACTCCCCGCGCGCGATGGCGGCCATCAGGGCCAGCGCGATGCCTTCATAGCCGCCCGCCTCCAGGTCGGCGGCGTCGCGCTCCCCGGCCGCGGCCACGCCGCGCTCCCCGGCCATGTACGACTCGTCGCGCTCCCTGCGCGCCCTCTCCCACACGGCCAGGGCGTCGCCCGGCCGGGCCCGTACGGCCGCGTAGAAGTCGTCCTGCTGCCGCAGCAGGGTCTCGCCGCGGGTGCGGCCGGAGATCGCGGCGACCGCCTCGCGGGTGAAGTAGTAGTAGTACAGGTATTCGTTGGGGATCGCGCCCAGCGTGCGCACCCAGTCGGCGCCGAAGACGCGGGCCTCCTCCACCTGCCGCAGCGCCGCGTCGTCGGCGAGCAGGCGGGGCAGGACGTCCTCGCCCTGGTGGGTCAGGCCGCACAGCCAGCCGAGGTGGTTGAGCCCGACGTATCCGGGCGACACGCGTGCCGGGTCGAGCCCGAGCGCGGCGGCGGCCCGGCGCACCAGCCCGATCGGCGAGTCGCAGATGCCGATCACGCGGTCGCCGAGCACCTGGCGCATGGCCTCGGTGATCATGCCGGCGGGGTTGGTGAAGTTGATGACCCAGGCCTGGGGGGCGAGGGCGGCCACCCGTTCGGCCACCCGCACCGCGACCGGGACGGTGCGCAGGCCGTAGGCGATGCCGCCTGGGCCGGTCGTCTCCTGGCCGAGCAGGCCCAGTTGCAGCGCGACCCGTTCGTCGGCGACGCGGCCCGCCAGCCCGCCGACGCGGATGGCGGAGAAGACGAAGTCCGCGTCGCGCAGCGCGGTGTCCAGGTCGGTGGTGACGCGCACCTCGGGCGGGTCGTCGTGCCTGGCGGCCTGGGAGCGCAGCACGTGCAGCATGGCATCGAGCCGCTCGGCGGACACGTCGTGGAGCACCACCTCCTCCACGCGCGGCTTGGCGGCGTCGCGCAGGAGCGCGCCATAGACGAGCGGGACCCTGAAGCCTCCGCCGCCGAGGACGGCCAGTCTCATCCGCACCCCTTCATGTGAGAAGCACCTGGGATCCCGCGGCGGCGCAGGCGCGCAGCGTCGTCTCGTCGGCGCCCTCGTTCGTGACGATCAGGTCGATGTCCTCGGGCCCGCACACCCGCAGGGCGCCGGTGCCGGGGAACTTGTGCCGGTCGACGAGCAGCACCACCTGCTCCGCCGCCGCGATCATGGCGCGCTTCAGCGGGACCTCGGCCAGCGTGGTGTCGACGAGCTGCCCGTCGGGCCGTACGCCGCTGGCCCCCAGGAACACCCGGTCGGCGACGACCTGGCTCAGCGCCGCCTCGGTGAGCACCCCGACCAGCGAGTGGTACGTCCTGCGCACCATGCCGCCGAGCAGCAGCAGCTCGACCGCGGAATCGGAGCGGAGCGCGTCGAGCACGGCCAGGCTGGAGGTGACCACCGTGACCCGCCGGCCGCGCAGCCTCCTGGCCAGCCGCATCGTCGTGGTGCCGATGTCGAGCAGCAGCACCTCGCCGTCGGCGACGAGTTGCGCGGCCCGGACGGCCACGGCCTCCTTGTCCTGCTCGTCGACCGCGGCCACCTCGGCGAAGGGCCGGTCGTCGTCGGCGTCCGCGCCGGCCAGGGCTCCGCCGCGGACCCGCCTGAGCGTGCCGTCGCGGTCGAGCACCTCGAGGTCCCTGCGGATGGTGGACGGGCTCACGCCGAGCTGGCTGGCGAGATCGCGGACGCTGGTCGCGCCGGAGAGCCGGACCCTTCGCATGATCTCGGCATGCCTGAGGCGCTGAAGCACGGCGCGAGTCTATCAGTCAAATTCGCGCAAGAGTAAGCATTACTAAGCAAAAACAACGGCAAAGTACTTGAAGTACGCGAGCAAACATGCAAGATTGCGCACAATCGGAGTGTCGAGGAGGCCCCATCCCCGTGTCTGCCCAGGCGTACGACCCTCTCGCCGCTGAGCGCACACCTGAGGGTCCGCAGTTCGACGTGTTCCTGGCGGGCACCGTCTTCCTCGACATCATCTTCACAGGCCTGCCCGCCATGCCCGCCGCCGGCACCGAGATCTGGGCCGAGGGGATGGGCTCGTGCCCCGGCGGCATCGCCAACCTGGCCATCGCGACCAGCCGGCTGGGCCTGCGTACCGCGCTGGCCGCCGCGTTCGGCGACGACGACTACGGCGACTTCTGCTGGCGCACGCTCGAGGAGCAGGAGGCGGTCGACCTGTCCAGGTCGCGGCGCTTCGAGCAGTGGCACTCGCCGGTGACGGTCTCCATGGCGGTCGACCGCGACCGCAGCATGGTGACGCACGGCCACCCCGCTCCCATGGCGAGCGCCGAGATGATCGGCTCCCCGCCCCGGTCCCGGGCGGTGATCGTGACGCTCTCCCCCGACGAGCCGCTCGGCTCGCCCGGCGGTTCGAGCAACTGGGCCGAGCCGGCCCACCGGAACGGCGCCCTCATCTTCGCGGACGTCGGCTGGGACCCGTCGGGCTCCTGGCCGTCGTCGATGCTCGACCAGCTGTCCTTCTGCCACGCGTTCATGCCCAACGCGATCGAGGCGATGGCCTACACCGGCGCCGACACCCCGCGCGACGCGCTCTACGTGATCGCCGACAAGGTCCCCCTCGCGGTGGTGACCGACGGGGCCAACGGCGCCATGGCCATCGACTCCACGACGGGCGAGGAGGCGTTCGTCCCCGCGCCGCGGGTGACGGCGCTCGACCCCACCGGCGCGGGCGACGTCTTCGGCGCCGGACTCGTGCTCGGCACGCTGTGCCGCTGGCCGCTCACCGACCGGCTGGCCTTCGCGCAGGTCTGCGCGGGGCTCGCGGTGCAGCAGTTCGGCGGCTCGCTGGCCGCGCCCGGCTGGGGCGACATCGCCGACTGGTGGCACGAGGTGCGCGCGGCGGCCGACCGCAGCGGCGCCTACGGCAGCTCGCTGGCCCGCCGCTACGCCTTCCTCGACCGGCTGGTGCCCACCGTCCCGGTGGGCGCGGTCCGCCGCGCGGCGGCCACCATCGCCCGCTACGCCGACGTGGGCATGCCGCCCGGAGCCACGGGTACGCAGCCGCACAAGACCCCCCACGAGGCGCCCGACGACCCCGGCGACGAGGGCCCGGCCACGTCTCGCGTGCCTGCGCAGAAGGAGTGACACCATGAACGCCCCGACGCGAGAAGTCCGGAGCACGAGATCGCCGGGTTCCAGGACGCTCGCCGTGCTCGCCGCGGCGGCCCTGGCCCTCACGGCGTGCGCGCCCGGCTCCTCGGCCCCGCCGGCGGCCACCCCCTCGCAGCCGAGCGCGTCGGCGGTCCGCACGGACGCCGCGACCCTCGGCGACGTCACTCTCACGGTCTGGGACCAGGAGGTACGCGGCGGGCAGGCGGCCCAGATGAAACAGCTCAACGCCGCGTTCGAGGCGAAATACCCCAACATCAAGCTCAACCGGGTGTCCCGCTCCTTCGACGACCTCAACACCACCCTGCGCCTGGCGCTCAGCGGCAACGAGCCGCCCGACGTGGTGGAGGCCAACAACGGCCGCTCCTCGATGGGCGCGTTCGTCAAGGCCGGCCAGCTGCTGCCGCTGGACTCCTACGCCGAGGCGTACGGGTGGAAGGACCGCTATCCGGAGTCGGTGCTGCGCTACTCGCGCTACAGCGCCGACGGCAAGCTGTTCGGCGAGGGCAACCTGTACGGCCTGCCGCAGGTCGGCGAGGTCGTCGGCATCTTCTACAACGCCGCCAAGCTCACCGAGCTGGGCCTGGAGCCGCCGAAGACCTGGGAGGAGTTCCAGGCGGCGCTGGCCAAGGCCAAGGCCGCCGGCGAGGTGCCGATGCAGCTGGGCAACCTCGACAAGTGGCCCGCCGTGCACGTGTTCGGCACCGTGCAGAGCCGCGAGGTGCCCGCCGACCAGATCCGCACGCTGGCCTTCGGCCGCAGGGGCGCCTCGTGGAACACGCCCGAGAACACCAGGGCCGCCCAGCAGCTCGTCGACTGGGTGGGCGAGGGCTACTTCAACAAGGGCTTCAACGGGCAGGGCTACGACCCGGCGTGGCAGGCGTTCGGCAAGGGCGAGGGCGTCTTCATGATCGCCGGCACGTGGCTCCTCGCCGACCTGCAGAAGAACCTGGGCGACGACGTCGGCTTCATCCTGCCGCCGGGCGCCACGGCCGGCGCCGCGCCCGTCGCGACCGGGGGCACCGGCCTGCCGTTCGCCATCACGGCCAAGAGCCCGCACCCGGACGCGGCGGCGGCGTACATCGACTTCATCACCAGCGCCGACGCGATGAAGGTGCTCACCGACACCGGCAACCTGCCCGTCGCCGACACGGCCGCGCAGAAGGTGCCCGAGGGCCCGCAGCAGGACGTCTTCTCCGCGTTCGGCACGGTGACCGCGAAGAACGGGCTGGTCCCCTACCTCGACTACGCCACGCCGACGTTCGCCGACACGCTGGGCGCGGCGCTGCAGGACCTGCTGGCCGGGAAGGCGAGCCCGCAGGAGTTCCTGGCCACGCTGGAGAAGGACTACAAGACCTTCGCTGAGAGCAACGGGTGACCCAGCGGACGGGCGCGGCCCGGCCTCCGGGGGAGCCGCGCCGCGTCGCCTACCTCTACCTGCTCCCGGCGTTCTTGATCTACGCGGCGTTCCTGCTCTACCCGATCGGCCGCGCGGTCCACCTGTCGTTCTTCGACTGGGACGGGCTGTCGCTCGGCCGCTGGGCCGGCCTGGACAACTACGTGGCGCTCGTCGCCGACGAGGGGCTGCGGGCCGCCTTCGGGCACGCCCTGGTGCTCATCGTGTTCTACGCGGTCGTCCCGCTGGCCATCGGGCTGGCGCTGGCGGCGATCCTCCACCACGCCAAGGTCCGCGGGCTCGGGTTCTTCCGCACCGTGGTGTTCCTGCCGCAGGTCATCGCCATGGTCGTGGTGGCCGTCGCCTGGCGGCGCATCTACGCCCCCGACGGCACGCTGAACAGCCTGCTCGGCGCGCTCGGGCTCGACTCGCTGACGCGGGGCTGGCTGGGCGACCACACGTTCGCGCTGCCCGCGGTCGGGGTGGTCGGCACGTGGTTCGAGACAGGGCTGGTGACCGTGCTGCTGCTGGCCGGGATGAGCCGCATCCCCGTCGAGCTGTACGAGGCGGCACGGCTCGACGGGGCCGGGGCCGTCAAGGAGTTCTTCGCCGTCACCCTGCCGTCGGTGCGCGGGGAGATCGCGGTGGCGCTGACGCTGACCGTGATCGCCGCGCTGCGCACGTTCGACCTGGTGTACGTCACCACGCGCGGCGGCCCCGGCGACTCCACGTCGGTGCCGTCGTACGAGGTCTACCACCGGGCCTTCGGGCTCAGCCAGGTCGGCTCGGCGGCGGCCATCGGCGTGACGCTCACCGTCGTGATCTTCGCCATCTCGTTCGGCATCAACAGGTTCGCGGACAGGGGGGCCACGTGATCTCGCGCGGGGAGCGGGTGGCCAACTACGTGATCCTTTCGGCGTTCGCCGCGTTCGCGCTCTTCCCCATCGTGACGATCCTGTCGGCCGCGCTCGGTCCCGCCGACAGCGGCGGCACGGCCGGGCTCGGCAACTTCGCCGCGGCCTGGGAGATCGGGCACTTCGGCACCTACCTGCGCAGCAGCCTGCTGGTGTCGGCGTTCGTCGTGGTCGTGAGCGTGATCCTGTCGATCATGAGCGGGTACGCGTTCGGCACCATGCGCTTTCGCGGCCAGTCGGCGCTGTTCTACCTGTTCCTCGTCGGGATCATGATGCCGAGCGAGGCCATCGCGGTCCCGCTCTACTTCGACCTGCGCACGCTCGGCCTGATCGACACGTTCTGGTCGGTGACGCTGCCGCAGGTCGCGCTGTCGGTGGCGTTCGGCACGTTCTGGATGCGGGCGTACTTCCGGGCGTCCAACCGGGCGATCGTCGAGGCGGCGCGCATCGACGGCGCGTCGAGCTGGCGCATCCTGTGGCGGGTGCTGCTGCCGCCGGCCCGGCCGGCCGTCGTCACCCTGACCCTCCTGGTCTTCATGTGGACCTGGAACGAGTTCCTCATCCCGCTGATCATGGTGACCAGCGAGTCGTTGCGGACCGCGCCGCTGGGTCTGGCCTTCTTCCAGGGCCAGTACACCTCCGGCTTCACCCTTCTCGCGGCCGGCTCGGTGATCGTGGCGACGCCGGTCGTGGTCTTCTACCTGTTCCTCCAGCGCCATTTCGTCCGCGGGCTGCTCCAGGGGGCGGTCCGCGAGTAGTCATCCGGAGGTTCCATGCGTCCAACAGCCGTGGGCCGGCTGGCCGTGGCGGCCGCCGTCCTGCTCGCCGTCCTGCCGGCCGCGCCGGCCGTCGCGGCGGAACCCGACACCCCGGTGGACCTCGACGCGCTGTTCGTCGGCGCCCACCCCGACGACGAGGCCTTCAGCCTGTCGACGCTCGGCCAGTGGAACGAGGATCACGGCGTCCGCACGGGCGTCGTCACCGTGACCAGGGGCGAGGGCGGCGGCAACGCGGTCGGGCCCGAGGAGGGCCCGGCGCTCGGCCTGCTGCGCGAGGCCGAGGAGCGCGAGGCGGTGGCCAAGGCAGGCGTGCGCGAGGTGTTCAACCTCGACGACGTCGACTTCTACTACACGGTGAGCGCCCCGCTGACGGACCAGGTGTGGGGCGGCGACACGCTGGAGAAGGTCGTCAGGATCGTCCGCAGGACCAGGCCCGAGATCCTGCTGACCATGGATCCGGCCCCCACGCCCGGCAACCACGGCAACCACCAGCTGGCCGCGCGGCTGGCCGTGGAAGCGTTCTACGCGGCGGCCGACCCCAAGGCGTTCCCCGAGCAGATCAGCCGCGAGGGGTTGCGTCCCTTCGCGGCCGCCCGGCTGCTGACCGGCGGCGGGCGCGGCACCTCCAGGAACGGCCCCGACTGCGCCTCGACGTTCCGGCCGGACAACCCGGCGCAGAACGTCTACGGCGTGTGGAGCGGGCGCGCCTCCGCGGCGCAGGGCGCCACGTGGGCCGCCGCCGAGCGCGAGGCCCAGCGTACGTACGCCTCCCAGGGCTGGGCCGGCTTCCCCGACGTACCGACCGACCCCGCCCAGCTCGGATGCGACTTCTTCACCCAGGTGGACGCGCGGGTGCCGTTCCCCGAGCCGGGCACGGACGCGGCGGCGGCGCCCACGGCCATCCTCGACGGCGCGCTGACCAGGGCGAAGGGCACCGTGCCGCTCGGCACGCTGTTCGCCCTGCGGGCCGGCACGTTCGACGTGCGCCCCGGGACCGCGTTCACGGTCGAGGTCACCGCGACCGCTCCCCCGCGCACGCCGCTGGGCCGCTCGTCCGTGGCGCTGCGCGTGCCGGACGGCTGGCGGGTCAGCGGGTCCGGCGTCCTCGGCAGGCTCGGCCCCGGACGCACCGGCGAGGCGACGTTCACGGTGACGCCTCCGGAGGGCGGCGCGGGAGAGCGCGCCCGCCTCGCGGCCACGCTGACCACCGAGCGGGGCCGCGGTTACACCGACCGTCAGGTCGAGCTCAGCCCCTCCGTACGCGGTGAGCAGCAGCCGCTCCCCCAGGTCGCCCAGTTCGGCACCTGGGTGGCCAAGGTGGGCGTGCCACAGCTGCGCGGCCTGGTCACCCCGGTCCTCACGCTGCCGTCGGGCGGTTCCCGCAAGGTCGGCGTCGTGGTCACGAATCTGGGCGAGGCCACCCGGTCGGGCACCGTGCGCCTGGACCTCCCCGACGGCTTCACCGCCGACCGGGCCGAGGCCGCCTTCGACGGCCTGGCGGCGGGCGAGTCGACGACCGTGCCGTTCACCGTCACCAACTCCGACCCGTCGTTGAGGACCTCCAACGAGGGCGGCGACTACGCGTACACCATCACCACCACGACCGGCGAGGACGGCTCCAGCACGAGCAGGCCGGCGCTCGAACTCGTGCCCGCGGTCACCGTCCCGCGGGCCGGTTCCGCGCCGGCCGTCGACGGCGCCGAGGGCGACGGCGAGTACTCCGGCACCGCCCTCGACGTCTCCCGCAGGTGGGAGGGCGACGCCTGCTCGTCGGCGGCCGACTGCTCGGGCACGGCCAAGGTCGCCTGGCGCGACGACACGCTCTACTTGCTGGTCCACGTGAAGGACGACGCGCTCGGCACGCGGCTGACCGCCTCCGACTGCAAGCGGCACTGGCGCACCGACTCCGTGGAGGTCACGCTGGATCCGCGTGGCACGTCCGAGAACACCTCCACGACGTTCAAGGCCGCGGTGCTGCCGGTGACCGCAGAGGGCCCGCCGTGCTTCCTGCGGGACGCCGACAACCACCAGGGGCCGGGCGAGGAGGCCGCTCCGGGCATGCGGGTGGCCTCGGCCGTGTCCGAAGGCGCGTACACGGTGGAGATGTCCATCCCGATGGAGGTGCTGCCCGCCGCCGTCGATCCGGAGCACCTCGGGCTCAACGTCCTGGTGTACGACTCCGACACCCAGGACAAGACCGGCCAGACCCGGATCGGCTGGTCGACGTGGGGCGGGGTGCAGGGCGACCCGTACCGGTGGGGCGTCGCGACGCTGCCCGGGTACCAGCCGCCGGCGGACCGGCCGACCACCCCGGCCGACCCGGTGATACCGGACACGGCCCTGTCCAGCCTGGACTCGCCGCAGTCGCTGGAGCAGGCGATCCGCGTGAACGTGCCGCCGGCCGGCGGCCCCGCGGCCAAGCCGTCGCAGAGCGGCAAGGCCGTCTCCGCGACGCGCGGTGATGGCGCGGTGGAGGTGCGGCTGCGGGCCGGCGCGGCGGGCAGGGCGCATCTGTTCGTCCGCGACGGCCAGGGCACGGCGGGCGGCCGCGTCGTCACCGTGCCCGGCAAGGGGACGACGACGGTGACGGTCACCCTGGACCGGGCATTGGGCGCCGGCCCGACGGTCGTGGCCGGGTGGGAGGCCACCGGCGGCGGGACGGCCGTGTCGCGGGTGCCCGTGCGCTGACGGAAGGCGACGGACGAGCGCGTCCCGCCCGGCTTCGGGCGGGACGCCGGGAAGCTCGTGCTCTCCCGAAGAAGGGCGCCTACATCCCGCCGATCTCCGACAGCGAGATCGAGGCCGTCATGCAGGCGCGCGGCCTCGTCGAGGACTGGTGCGTCCGGCGCATCGTCCCGGTGGACGCGTCCTTCATCGCCGAGCTCGAAAGCATCGTCGCCGAGCAGGAGGCCCTGCTGGACGACCCGCTCGGCTTCATCGACCGGGACAACGCCTTCCACCGGCTGCTGGTCCGCCAGTCGGGCAACCCCGTGCTCGCGGAGTTCTACGAGTCACTGCGCGAGCGGCAGATCCGGATGGGCATCCGCGCCGTGGCCAGCGAGGAGAACCGCGCGCGCACGGTGCTCCAGGAGCACACGGCGATCGTGCGCGCCCTCGCCGCCGGTGACGCGAGCGACGCCCTGGCCGCTCACCTGGCGAGCACGCTGACCGTGCTGCGCCTGCCGGCCCGCGCCGGCCGCGCATGACCGCCGGAACGACCCTGCGCCTCACCGTCGCCGGCTCCGGCGAGCGGCTGCCCGTCCGCCCGGAACGGCTCGTCGTGGCCGGATACACGGCGGCCGACGAGGCGTCCGTGGCCAGGCACATCGAGGAGCTGGCCGCCATCGGCGTGCCGCCGCCACCGGCGGTGCCGATGTTCTACCCCCTCGACCCCGACCTGCTCAGCACGGACGCCCGGATCGATGTGCCGGGACCGGCCACGTCGGGCGAGGTGGAGCCGGTGCTGATCCGGCACAGGGGCTCCTACTTCCTGGAGGTCGGCTCCGACCACACGGACCGGGTCATCGAACGGCACGACATCGCCGCCTCCAAGGCCGCCTGCCCCAAACCCGTGGGCGGCTCCGTCCTGGAGATCGGCCCCGACCTGTCCTTCCCGGAATGGCACGAGGTCCAGGCCTCGTGCGCGGTGGACGGGCAGCCGTACCAGGAGGGGGCGGTGTCCTCCTTGCGCCATCCGGCCGACCTGCTCGAACGCATGACCGCCACCGTCGGCGACACCGCCGGAGACCTGGTGATGTTCTGCGGGACGCTGGCGCTCCTGGGCGGGACGTTCGTGCACGGCGACTCCTGGTCGCTGAGCCTCGGGCCGGCCGCGGGCACCCGGCTGACGCACACGTACACGACCACCACGATGCGGGAGTCAGCATGACCAAGCCAGAGCACGAGTTCTTCCCCGTGACCGACGTGGAGTTCACCGTCTGTCCCGGCGACGACCCGAAGATCACCGAACGGATCCTGGCCGCGGGCGGCGGTACCGGCGTGGCGACCCGCATGCTGCGCTACGAGCCGGGCGCCGACTCCACCCCGATGGGCGTCCAGCGGCACGACTTCTGGGAGGAGGTCTACATCGTGGAGGGCTCGTTCGTCGACCTCTCCCTGGGCCGGACCTTCACGGCCGGGATGTACGCCTGCCGCCCGCCGGGCATGCCGCACGGTCCGTGGCGCACGGACGAGGGCGTGCTCACGTTCGAGGTGCGCTACCGGGCCCGGCCATGACGAGCGGGACCATGACAAGCAGGGCCATGACGAGCAGGGTCACGGGAGGCGGGGCACGACCGCGGCGGCTGCTGCCGCTGCTCCTCGCCGCCGTCCTGGCCGCGGCCTCGGGGTGCGGCGCCGACACCGGCGGCAGGCTCACCTGGAAGGTCGGGGTCCTGCAGTGCTCGACCGACTGCGGTTTCCTGAAGATGGCCGAGGAGAAGGGATTCTTCGAACGCCGGGGCGTCGAGGTCGAGTTCGTGACGCTGCAGAGCGCCTCGCAGGCCCTGCCCGCGCTGGCCTCCGGCGAGGTGGACGCGGTCGAGCAGAACGCCGGCGCCTTCTTCATCGCCTCGGAGCGCGGCGACCTCGACGCCTCCGTCATCGGCTCGACCATGATCGGGCTGCCCTGGGCGATCTACGCGAGGAAGGGCATCACCAGCCTGGCGCAGCTCCAGGGCAAGAGCATCGCGATCTCCTCGCCGACGGTGCCCGCCGTGATCGCGAACGTGATGCTGGCGGAGGCGGGCGTCTCCGGCGCCTCCATGCAGAAGCTGAACGGCGGCGGCAACGCCGACCGCTACCGCGCGGTCGTCGCCGGCACCACCGACAGCGCGTCCTCCCCCGCCGACTACGTGCCCCGGGTCCGCCGCGACGGCGTCAACCTGCTGGCCCTCTCCACCGACGTGGTACCGGACTACCCGCGCTACTCCATCATCGCGCGCAACGACCGGCTGGCCGCGCACGTCAACAACCCGATCGGCGGGCTCGGCCTGAACTGCGGCGTCCACGACGCCCTGGAGCTGGTGCGCACCCTCGACGAGGTGGCCTCGGGGCGGTCCGGCCCCGACCTGCTCGACCGGTACGAGCGCCGCCGGCGCACGATCAACATCGAGTTCGTCCAGCAGCAGACCGTCGACAACAAGCAGCGGCTGGAGGAGAAGGACCCGCAGGTCCGGCGCGCGAAGCTGGACCGGCTCGCCGAGATCAGCGCCGACGACAAGGCGCAGCGGTTGTTCCTGCGCGCCGTACCTCCCTGCTGGACTCCGTCGTCCGCGGACGAGAGATCGACTGACCCCGAAGGATCCCTGCTGTGCGAATCGCCGTACCCGACCTGATCTCCCCCTCCTACTTCCCCGCCATCGCCGCCGTGGAGCTCGGCCTGGCGCGGGACGAAGGGCTCGACGTCCGTCTCGACCTGCTCTACCCCGTCACCGACGCCGCCGAGGCGCTGCGTACCGGCTCGATCGACTTCCTGGCCGGCGCCGCGCACGCGCCGATGCACGCCTTCCCGGGGTGGAGCGGCGCCAAGCTGGTGGCGGCGCTGTCCCAGCACATGTACTGGTTTCTCGTCATGCGCAAGGATCTGGGCGTGGCCCGAGGCGATCTCGGCGCGCTGGGCGGCGCGCGCATCGGGGCCGCGCCCGGCCCCGACCTCGGCCTGCGCCGGCTGCTCGCAGCCGCGGGTGCCGGCACCGAACGGATCGGCCATGACCCGCGCGATCGTCCGCGCCCAGACCCTCCTGCGCGCGGAGCCGGAGCGCGCCACCGAGGTCGGCGAACGGCTGTTCCCGCCCCGCGAGGCGGGCCTGATCGCCGAGCTGGTACGCCGCGACGCCCCCTACTACGACTCGCGCATCCCGGCCGGGACGGCCCGGGCGCTCGTCGACTTCGGCCGGCACTGCGGGCTCCTCGACGCGCCGGTCGGCTACGACGCGGTGGTCGCGCCGGAGTTCCGCGACCTCTGGCTCGCACCTTCGCGTCCCTGGTCTCGGCGTCCGTGTCGCACCTTCCGGCCCTGGGATGTCAACGCCGGCGGGGACGTCGAGCGGATGTGGACGTCCATGAGGCGGTCACGAGCCGGCGAGCAGCGCGGGGATTCACCGACCGGCCTGTCCCGAGGGAGGTGCTGGAGCGCGTCCTGACCGGCCCCGGGCAGGAGGTCATTCCCTGGCCTGCCTGATCTCCTTGATCGCCCGTGTGATCTCGCGCTCGGCCGGTTCCCTGGTCACGCCCAGGTCCGCCAGCGCCCGCACCACGGGCCCGTCCTCCAGCGACAGGATGCCGAGCAGGATGTGCTCGGTGCCCACATAGTCGTGGCCCAGCCGCAGCCCTTCACGCAACGTCAGGTCCAGGGCCTTCCTGCCCTGCGCGGAGAACGGCGTGATCATCTGCCGCGGGCTCGCGGCGCCCGGCCCGAGCGCGGCCGTGACGGCGTCCTTGACCGCGTCGGGTGACGCGCCGAGCGCCACCATGGTCGCGGCCGCCAGCGCCTCGGGCTCGCGCAGCAGCCCGAGCACCAGGTGGCCGGGCTCGATGTGATCGTGGCCCGCCGCCCGCGCCTCCTCCTGCGCCTTGACGACGACGCTGCGGGCGCGATCGGTGAAGCGGGCGTAGGCGCGCGTGTCGGACGCCAGGTCGGAGCCGCCGTCCTTGGGGACGAACCGCTTCTGCGCGGCCTGCTTGCTGACGCCCATGCTGCGCCCGATGTCGGTCCAGGAGGCGCCGGAGTGCCTGGCCTGGTCGACGAAGTGGCCGATCAGATGGTCGGCCACCTCGCCGATGTACTCACCCAGGGCCACCGCGTCCGACAACTCGCCCAGGGGGTCGCCGTCGGGGTGGCGGGTCTTGATCGCGGTGATCAGGTCGTGGAGACGTACCGTACTGTCCATGTCGTCAACCATAGGTTGACGATTGTCAGGCCGTCAACCATCGGTTGACGGCTGGGAATCCTGGAGACAGTCGTCACCTCGCCTGGCGGCGGTCCGGCGTCGAGAAGTGCAGCCAGAACGGCTGACGCAGCAGCGTGGTGATCTCACCCGGGAAGTCGGCGAGAGCACGCTTGACGCCCGGCCTGCGTTGCGCGGGGCCTCACGCGCGGACCCAGCGGTGATAGGCGTCCAGGTCGACGTTGCTGCCACAGACGATGGTGACCACGTGGCGTCCGGCGAACCGGTCACGGTCTTCCAGAACGGCAGCGACGCCGAGGGCCGCCGAGGGTTCGACGACGAGCCCCGCGTGCTCCAGGAGCATCCGCATGCCCGCGATGATCGACGCCTCCTGGACGAGGACGGCGTCGTCAGTCACCTCGAGGAGGTCGTCCAGGACCACGGGGATGGGGTACCGGCCGGCGACGCCGTCGGCGATCGTGTCGGTCGACTCGGTGGTGACGACCCGGCGCTCGTGCCACGAGCGGGTCATCGCGGGTGCGCCGAGGGGCTGCACGCAGATCACCTCGACCGCCGGCAGCAGGGTCTTCATGACGTGGCCCACCCCGGTGGCCATCGCGCCGCCGCCCAAAGCGATCAGGACGACGTCGAACGGGGACGCCCCGCTCGCCAGTTCCAGGCCGATGGTCGCCGCGCCCTCGCAGGTCTCGATGTCCAGGCTGTCCTCGACCAATCGCACGCCGCGCCGTCGCGCGATGCTCGCCGCCCGCTCGCGGGCCGTTTCGAAGTCGCCCTCCACCAGCTCCAGCTCGGCGCCCAGCGCGCGGATCCGATCAAGCTTGGCAGCCGGCGCCCGGCGTGATGCCACGACCGTCACGTCGAGGCCACGGCGGCGACCCGACCAGCCGAGCGCCTGGCCCAGGTTGCCGGCGCTGGCGCACACCGCGGCCGCCCGGCCCTGGCCGGTCAGCCGGCCGGCGACGAGTTCGGTGCCCCGCCCCTTGAAGCTGCGGACCGGGTTCGCCGTTTCCAGCTTGACGCTCACCGTGCAGCCGAGCCGGCGTCCCAGCGCGTCGCACTCGTACAGCGGCGTGTCCAGAAATCGCGGGTCGATCACCTGGCGAGCCGCGCGGATCCGGTCAAGGTCGAGACGCGTGTGGGGCACGGCTGAGTCCATAGCCTCACATTTCATCACTTACAGCGCCCATACCGCCGGACCTTCCCCAGCACGTGACGGGGCCGTCGTTGCAGGCCGCGAAAGTCCTCGCGTAAGGATGCCGTCAATATTCGCAGCATGCCCGTATGAATCCCGTCAAGACCGGCAGACACCCCGAAATCCTGGGATTTGCTTGCTTTACAGCCGCCCATGCAGGCGCGGCAAAGCACCTGTCCAGATTGAGGAGTGGGATGGCCGACGTCATCTTCGTCGCCCTGACGATCGCGGTCTTCGCGGTCCTGGGGCTGGTCGTCAAGGCGGTCGAGCAACTGTGAGTGCCGTCAACGCCACCGGTCTCGTCGTGGCCGCCGGCCTGGTGATCCTCATGCTCGCGGCCCTGTTGTTGTACCGCGTCTACACCGGCGCCGATCACTTCGGCGTCGAGCGGCTCCTCTACCGGTTGCTCGGCGTGCCTGGCCGTGCAGAACTTCACCTCGGCCGCGGCCGGCATGGCGGTCGCGATCGCCCTGGTGCGCGGGTTCGCCCGACCGATGAGGTGGGCCATATCGTGGACGGCATCTCGGCCTCCGGCGGTACCCCGCGGGTCGTGGCCGAGACGGGCCGCGTGCTCGGGGTGATCCATCTCAAGGACGTGGTCAAGCAGGGCATGCGCGAACGCTTCGACGAGATGCGCCGCATGGGCATCCGCACCGTCATGATCACCGGGGACAGTCCGCTGACCGCCAGGCCATCGCCGACGAGGCAGGCGTGGACGAGGCAGGCGTGGACGAGGCAGGCGTGGACGACTTCCTGGCCGAGGCCACCCCGAGGACAAGCTGGCGCTGATCAGGCAGGAGCGGGAGGGCGGCCGGATGGTCGCGATGACCGGCGACGGCACCAACGACGCGCCGGCCCTGGCCCAGGCCGACGTCGGCGTGGCCATGAACACCGGCACGAGCGCCGCCAAGGAGGCCGGAAACATGGTGGACCTCGACTCCAGCCCGACCAAGCTCATCGAGATCGTCGAGATCGGCAAGCAGCTGCTGATCACGCGGGGGGCGCTGACCACGTTCTCGATCGCCAACGACATCGCCAAGTATTTCGCGATCATCCCGGCCATGTTCGCGACCGTCCACCCGGGCCTGGACACCCTCGACATCATGCGCCTGGCCGGCCCGCAGTCCGCGGTCCTGTCGGCGGTCGTCCTCAACGCCCTGGTGATCATCGCGTTGGTCCCGCTGGCGCTGCGTGGCGTCGGATACCGCCCCGCCGGCGCCTCCGAGCTGCTGTCCCGTAACCTCTACCGCTACGGCCTGGGCGGCATCGTCGTGCCGTTCATCAGCATCACAATCATCGACCTGATCATCCAGTTCCTACCGGGGATGGCGCAATGACCCGCATGCCCAGCTGGATCCGCCGGCACCTGGCGGCGCTGCGCGCGCTGCTCGTGCTCACGGTGGTCACCGGCATCGTCTATCCCTTGGCCGCCACCGGGGTGGCCCAGGCCCTGTTCGACGACAAGGCCAACGGCTCGCTGATCGAGAAGGACGGCAGGACCGCCGGCAGCGCGCTCGTCGGCCAGTCCTTCACCGACCCCGGCGGCGACCCGATCCGCAGGTATTTCCAGTCCCGGCCCTCGGCCGCCGGCGACGGCACGCCGTGAGCGTCAACCAGGCCTGTCCCGCCACCCCTTTCATCCCCTCCTACCAGGGGCTGAGGGTGGAGTGCGCGAAGCCGGGCGAGGACTACGCGGCCGGGCGCACCGTCCCGGTCAGGGGCGGGGCCGGCCCGCCCGCCGTGCCGGCCGACGCCGTCACGGCCAGCGGCTCGGGCCTCGACCCGCACATCTCCGTCGCCTACGCCGTGCTCCAGGCGCCGCGCGTGGCCAGGGAGCGCGGGCTGCCGGCCGATCGGGTGAGGGCGCTGATCGACGAGCACACCACCGGCCGCGCGCTCGGCTTCATGGGCGAGCCCGTGGTCAACGTGATCGAGCTCAACCTCGCTCTGGACAGGGCCTGACATGCGAGGGCGGCTGAGGGTCCACCTCGGGGCGGCCCCTGGGGTGGGCAAGACGTACGCGATGCTCGGCGAGGGCCGGCGCGCGCTGGAACGCGACCGCGACGTGGTCGTGGGCCTCGTCGAGACCCACGGCCGCCGCCGCACCGCCGCCCTCCTGGACGGCATGGAGATCGTTCCCCGTCAGACCATCGTGTACCGGGGGGCCACCTTCACCGAGCTGGACGTCGAAGCGGTCATCGAGCGCGCGCCCAAGGTGGCGCTGATCGACGAGCTGGCCCACACCAACGTGCCCGGCTCCAGGAACGCCAAGCGCTGGCAGGACATCGAGGAGATCCTCGACGCCGGCATCGACGTCGTCTCCACCGTGAACATCCAGCATCTGGAGTCCGTCAACGACGTGGTCCAGGAGATCACCGGGGTGCCGCAGCGCGAGACCGTGCCCGACGAGGTGGTACGGCGGGCCGATCAGGTCGAGCTGGTCGACATGTCGCCCGAGGCGCTGCGCCGTCGTATGGCCCATGGCAACGTGTACGCCGCCGAGAAGGTGGACGCGGCGCTGTCGAACTATTTCCGCGTCGGCAACCTGACCGCGCTGCGCGAGCTGGCACTGCTGTGGGTGGCGGGCAAGGTGGACGACCAGCTCGACCGCTACCGCGCCGAGCACAGCATCGCCGGCACATGGGAGACACGCGAGCGGGTGGTGGTCGCGCTGACCGGCGGCCCGGAGGGCGAGACGCTCGTGCGCCGGGCCGCCCGCATCGCCGCCAGGACCAAGGGCGCCGACCTGCTGGCCGTGCACGTCACCAGCGTCGACGGGCCGGCCGGTGCCGATCCGGCCAGTCTGGTCCGGCAGCGCTCGCTGGTCGAGAGCATGGGCGGCACCTACCACCAGGTGGTGGGCGACGACATCCCGCAGGCGTTGCTCGACTTCGCCCGCGGCGTCAACGCCACCCAGCTCGTCCTCGGAGCATCGAGAAGGGGCCGTTTCGCGCAGATCCTCTCCCGGGGCGTGGGCGTGGAGACCACGGCCCGGGCCGGGCCCATCGACGTGCACCTGGTCACGCACGAGGGTGCCGAGCTGGGCCGCGAGCGGTCCGAGCGCTCCAGGGCGGCCCTCACCAGGAAACGCAGGCTCGCCGGATGGGTCGCCGCCGTGGCCGGGCTGCCGCTGCTGACCGCTGTGCTCGTCCCGTTCCAGGACGCGACCTCGCTGCCCAGCGAGATCCTGCTGTTCCTGTGCCTGGTTCTCGGCGTCGCGGTCATCGGCGGCACCTGGCCGGCGATCACCGCGGCGGTCGGCTCGTCCGTGCTGCTCAACTGGTTCTTCACCTCGCCCGTTCACACCTGGGACATCGCTGACCCGGAGAACCTCCTCTCCCTGGTGGTGTTCGTGCTGGTCGCCACGGTGGTCAGCACGATCGTCGACCTGGCGGCCCGCCGGGCCAGGGAGGCGGCTCGCGCCCGGGCGGACGCCGAGGTGCTCTCCACCCTGGCCGGGCACGTGCTGCGCGGTGAGGCCGCGCTGCCGTCGCTGCTCGGGCGGCTGCGCGAGACGTTCGCTCTGGACGCGGTCACCCTGCTCGAACGGCTCGGCGAGCCCACCCCGGACGACACCTCCGATCCCGCCGCCTGGCGCGTCATCGCCACCTCCGGGGCCGCCCCCTGCACCTCGCCCGCCGTGGCCGACACCGACGTCGCCATCGACGATCGGCTGGTGCTGGCGGCGCGGGGCCGGCTGCTCGACGCCAGTGACCGGCAGGTGCTGGAGGCCTTCGCCGCCGAGGCGGCCGTCGCGCTGCGCCAGAAGCGCCTGCAGCGAGAGGCCGAACGCGCCAAGCCCCTGGCCGAGGCCGACAGGATGCGCACCGCGCTGCTCGCGGCCGTCAGCCATGACCTGCGCACTCCCCTGTCGGCCGCCAAGGCCTCCGTCGAGAGCCTGCGCAGCCACGACGTCACCTGGACGGCCGAGGACCGCGAGGAACTGCTGGCCACCGCCGACGAGTCGCTGGACCGGCTCGACCGGCTCGTGGAGAACCTGCTCGACATGAGCCGCCTGCAGGCCGGCGTGCTCGGGCTGGCGCTCCAGCCCGTCGCCCTGGAAGAGGTCCTCCCCCGCGTCATCGACGACCTCGGCCCGCAGCGCGACCGTGTCCACGGCGACATCTCCTTCGACCTGCCCGAGATCGTCGCCGACCCGGCACTGCTGGAACGGGTCCTGGTCAACCTGACGGCCAACGCGGTGCGCTACAGCCCGCCGGACCGGAAGGTGCTCATCACGGCCAGCCGGCACGACGACGTCGTCGAGATCCGCGTCATCGACCGCGGTCCCGGCATCCCGCCCGAGGCCCATGACCGGGTCTTCCAGCCGTTCCAGCGGCTCGGCGACCGCGACAACCACACCGGCGTCGGCCTCGGGCTCGCGCTCTCGCGCGGGCTCACCGAGGCCATGGGCGGCGCGCTCGTGCCCGAGGAGACGCCTGGAGGCGGCCTTACGATGATCATCCGACTGGCCACCTCTCCAAGGCGGTGACACCATGACCAGGATCCTCGTCGTGGACGACGAACCCCAGATGCTGCGCACCCTGCGCATCAACCTGGCCGCCCGCCGCTACGAGGTCGCGGTCGCGGCCGACGGCGCGGCCGCCCTCACGCAGGCCGCCGAATGGCACCCCGACCTGGTCGTCCTCGACCTCGGCCTGCCCGACATGGACGGCGTGGACGTCATCCACGGCCTGCGTGGCTGGACGCAGACGCCCATCGTGGTCCTTTCCGGCCGCGCCGGCAGCCAGGACAAGATCGACGCCCTGGACGCCGGGGCCGACGACTACGTGACCAAACCGTTCAGCATCGAGGAGTTCCTCGCCCGCATCCGCGCGGTCTCCCGCCGCGCCGGCACGCAGGAGGCCGAGCTCACCCCCGTCCAGATCGGCGAGCACACGGTGGACCTGAACCGCAAGACCGTCTCCGGCGAACTGCGCCTGACCCCCACCGAGTGGCGCATCCTGGAGATCCTGCTGAGCAACCCCGGCAAGCTCATCACCCAGCGCCACCTGCTGAGCGAGGTGTGGGGCAGCAAGTACGTCAAGGAGACGCACTATCTGCGCCAGTACATGACGCAACTGCGCAAGAAACTCGAACGGGACCCCGCCCACCCGGTGCACCTGATCACCGAACCGGGCATGGGCTACCGGTACACCCCCTGATCCCCGCTCCGGCCTTGCTCCCGACGGCGGGCGCCTCACGGGTCAGCCAGGCCTTGAGGGCGGGTCAGGCGGGTGCGGGCTCGGCGGTCTGGTAGATGCTGGTGAGCCAGGCATGGAGCAGGACGTCGACCACCTCGGCCGCGGGCACCGCGGGCCCATCCCCGGTGAAGGTCGCGTAGAGCGCCCGGTCGACCATGGCGTTGAGCACGATCGCAAGCTCTCGGGAGCCGGGCCCGGGTGGCGCGGCGCCGCGGGCGCGCTCCGCCTCGATGGCTTGTTCGGTCCGGGTGACCCAGACGTCCATCATGTCGGCACACCAGCGGGCGACCTCGGCGTTGGTGTGCCGGACTTCGGCGGTGGCGAGCAGGACCGGCCGGTGTGAGTGGAAGGTCGTGTAGAGGGCGGCGAGGCACTCGCGCCAGCAGCGCACCGGATCCTCGGCGACCCTGTCGAGCGGATCGGCCAGCGCCCGGACCGCCTCCTCGTTCACCCGGTCGAGCAAGGTGAGCAGCACCGCGTCCTTGGACCGGAAGTAGAAGTAGAAGGTGGGGCGGGAGATCCCCGCGCCGCGTGCGAGGTCGTCGATGGAGATCTCGCTCAGCGCGTGCCGTTCGAGCAGCCGGACGGCAGTGGCGAGGATGGCCTGCTCCCGATCGTCGCCCGTGGGCCGGGACGTCCGGCGGCCACGGCTCGCGCGCGGTCCCGTGGCGCCGTCAAGGGTCATGCGCCTCACCCTACCGGGAGCCGGCACCTGTGGCCAACACCGCGTCGAATCGCTCGACACAGTGTTGATAGAGTCGACATGGTGTTGATAGCGTCAGGCCGTACCAGCACCATGGCGGCGAGAGAGCGGAGGGCGGCCCATGCCGGGAGCGCCGGAAATGACCTTGAGCTATCCCCAGTTCGACGACGACGGCGACGGCGGCAGCAGGCTGACCACGGTCGAGCTCGCGCAACACCCCACCGACCTGGGCCCCGGCCTGCCGCCGATGTTGTCCACGATCCCGGTCGAGGCGGTGTCGCTGCAGTTCGTCGATCTCTTCGCCGGCATGACCATCCCGTCACACCCGGCGCCGGCCCGCCAGTTCGTCGTCGTCCTCCGCGGGGTCATCGAGGCCGAGACTACGAGCGGAGAGACACTCCGGCTGCGTGCCGGGGACGTCGGCTTGGCCGCGGACATCAGGGGCGGGCACATCACCCGCGTCATCGAGCCCCCGGTTCGCCTGCTGTTCGCGGTGCTCCCCGGCAGCGGCCCCCACCCGGCCTGAACCGGCCGGCTCGCGGCGCGTGTCACCGCACGACGCGACGAGCCGGGGCCGCCCGAGCCCGACGGCGGCGGCGGCGTGCCGGGTGGCCCATGTCACATTCGTTCCTGTCACACTTCGCCGGGCTGTCCCGTCAGTGGGGTACGACCAGCAACGACGACAAGGGAGCCCATCATGGATGCTCGTCTGAACGTTTTCGGCAACCAGCTCGCGGCCAAGGCACTGAAGCACTTCGTCGGGGTGAGCAAGGTGGTCGCGGACTCGACGCTGCCGGCCGCGACGCGGGAACTGGTGCAGTTGCGCGCCAGTCAGATCAACGGCTGCGCCTTCTGCATCGACATGCACACCAAGGATGCCGCGAAGGCCGGGGAGACCGCGGTGCGGCTCCACCTGGTCGCGGCCTGGCGGGAGGCCACGGTTTTCACCGAGGCCGAGCGCGCCGCCCTGGAGCTGGCGGAGCAGGGCACCCGCCTCGCGGACGGGGCCGGCGGCGTCTCCGACGAGGTCTGGGCGAACGCCGCCAAGCACTATGACGAGGACCAGCTCATCGCCCTGGTGACGCTCATCGCCACCATCAACGCCTTCAACCGCCTGAACGTCATCACCCAGCAGCCGGCCGGCGACTACCAGCCCGGCCAGTTCGGGTAAGGAGCAGGAACGGATCCGCCGGCGCCCCGGAAGGCGCCGGCGGGTCCTGGTCCGTTCGGCGGTTCGTCCCAGCGTCATCGGGGGTGCGCGCCGCCGGTGCGGAGGCCACACCGTCGCGGGAGCCGCGGGGCGGGCCTCCTCAGTCGTCGAGGAGCCGCCAGGTGGTGAGGGCGATCCTGGCCCGGGTCAGCCCGGTCGATCCGGTGAGGTCGATGTCCAGGGCCCTGCCGATCTGTTCGAGCCGGCGGGCGATGCTGCTGTGGTGCAGGTGGAGGAGGTCGGCGGCCTGGCGCAGGGAGCCGGTGGCGCAGTAGGCGTCCAGGGTCTCCAGATCCTCCGGGTTGCCGGCCATGCGGGCGATCGCGGCCACGTCGGCGTTGCCGCGCGCGACGTCCGGGGGGATCTCGGCCAGGAGCGCCAGCGCGCCCAGGTCGTCGTAGCGGATGACCGGCCGGCGACGGGTGGTGTAGCGGAGCGCGGTGCGGGCCTGCTGCCAGGACGTGCATGGGCTCGCCGCAGCCCCGATGCCCGCGCGCACACCTGACGGGAAGCGTCCGGGGTCGACGGTGGTGGCCAGGATGACGCCCACGCCGCCGAGTGGCGCCGCCTTGACCGGGCGGGCCGGACAGATCAGGCCGCCGACCTGGTCGAGCGGGAGATGCGACCGTACGGCGGCGACGCGGACGGGCAGGTCGGCGGCGAATCCCAGCAGGCGAAGCGCCCGGGCTCTGGCGGCCTCCTCGCTGCCCGGGCTGATCACGAGTTCGACGAGTGCCGGATCGGCCATGGTGGTGCTGGCCGGGCCATACCTCTCGACGACGGCCGCGGCGGCGATGGCGAGCCGGTCGAGCAGCAGGTCGTCGAGCGGGATGGGCGGGCCGGAGCGTTCCAGCCAAACCGTGCCGATCTCCTCGTCGTCGAGGGTGATCGGCGCCGTGGTGGACGCGGTAGACGGCGGGCCGGCCGCCTGCCTGCCGTCGGGCGTGCAGCGGATGACGCGTCCCGGGCCGTGGAGCCGTATCCCGGTCACGCATCCGGCCAGGTTCGCCGACGCCCGGGCGAGCGCGGGGAGATCCACCCGGCGGCGCATCAGCGTGTCGTAGAACATGACGACCCGGATCGCGCCTCCGGCTTCCGTGTCCAGGTGCGACAACCGTACGGCCAGTGCTTCCATGCAGGGAAGGGTACGCGACGATCGGCGCGCGACCCAGCCGTGATCGGCGACGGTTGGCGGATGATGTCGCGGGTGGCGGCGGCCAGGATGAGCTGCATGGATCCCGAGCTGGAAGCCTTCGTCCCGCTGTTCCCTCAGTCGGATCTCCGCGATCCGATCGCCGACCGGAAGGAATTCGCCGCCCTGGCCGCCTCGGTGGCGCCGCCGGACACCACGGACCTGGAGATCGAGGACCACACGGTGCCCGCCGGTTCGGGCGTGCCGGTGCGCGTCTACCGCCCCCGGCGGGGGGGCCAGGGCGCCGTCGTGTGGCTGCACGGCGGCGGCTGGGTCATGGGCGACCTGGAGACCGAGCATCCCTGGGCCGCCCGGCTCGCCGACGTCTCCGGCACGGCGGTGATCTCGGTCGGCTACCGCCTGGCCCCCGAACACCCCTTCCCCGCCGCCCTGGACGACGCCTACGCCGTACTCTGCTGGACGGCCGAGCACGCCACCAGCCTGGGCCTGGACCCCGCCCGCATCGCGGTCGGCGGCCACAGCGCCGGCGCCGGACTGGCCGCCGGCATGACCCTGCGGTCGCGCGACGAACACGGCCCGCACATCCGCTTCCAGCTGCTCAACCAGCCCGGCCTCGACGACCGCCAGGAGACCTGGTCCGCCCGCGCCTTCACCGACACGCCCTGGATGAACCGCGACAAGGTCACCGCCGCCTGGCGCCACTACCTCGGCGACGCCCCCGCCACCCCCTACGCCGC
>NZ_SMKO01000102.1 GCF_004348685.1 Nonomuraea deserti
ACCCGCCCCCCCGTCTCCGCCAGGAGGCCGGCCAGCGGGGCGAAGTTGCCGCCATGGCTCGGCAGGACCAGCACGGTCTCGAACCCGTGGGCGGCGAGGCTCTCGGAGTAACGCAGGATCACCGCCTTGAACGTCGCCTCGTCGAGGGTGACGGTGCCGGGGAAGGCCATGTGGTGGGTGGACACCCCGAACGGGACGGTGGGGGCGAGGACGACGCCGGGCAGCCGTGCGGCGACCCTGGCCGCGAGGGCGTCCCCGAGCATGGTGTCGGTCACCAGCGGCAGGTGGGGGCCGTGCTGCTCGGTGGAGCCCGCCGCGAACAGCACGGTCCGCGCGCCCGCGGCCATCCGCTCCTCGACCTGCGGCCAGGTCATCTCGGCCAGGCGCGGGGCCGGTGTGACGCTCACCGGGTGCTCCTGAGGTGGTCGACGAGCAGCCGCGCCACCGCTCCGATCGCGGCGTCGGCCCGGCCGTCGCGCAGGTCGAACTCGTGCTGGCGCAGGAAGATCGCGACCGCGTACTCCTCGCCGTCGCCGAAGTCGACGACGCCCACCTCGTTGCGGACGCCGCCGTAGAAGGTGCCGGTCTTGCCGGCGATCTTCGGGCCGTCACGGTAGGCGGTGGAGAGCCGGTGCGGGGCGTACTGCTGGAGCATGACGCGCCGCACCTCCTCGCAGGCCTCGGGCGGCCCGGCCTCGTCCCGCCAGATGAGGCTCAGCAGGGTGGTCATGTCGCGCGCGGTGGTGGTGTTGCCGGTGGTCCCGGCCAGCGCGGGGCTGGCGGCGACCGCGGCCCCGAGCGCGTCGCGGTCCTCGTTCAGCGGGTCGCCGTCGAGGTCGTCGATGATCTCCGCGATCAGCCCGGCACAGTCGAGGCGTACGGTGGTGTCGCGGATTCCCAGGGCGTCGAGCCGGGCGGCGATACGGGCGGTGCCGACGATCTCCTGCAGCACGTCGGTCGCGGTGTTGTCGCTGACCTGCATCATCAGCAGGGCCAGGTCGCGGACCGACAGCTCGACCTCGTCGAGCATCGAGGAGATGCCGCTGGGGCCGGGGCTGCGGACGTCGCCGGGCACCCGGACCCGCCGGGTGAGCGACAGCTCACCGGCCACGGCCTGGCAGGCGACCTCCAGCAGGACCGCGACCTTGTACGTGGACGCGGCGACCTGGACCGCGTCGGCGTCGAGGGCGAGCTCGGCGCCGCCGCCGACGTGGCGGGCGTGGAAGGTGCCGGTCGCGCCCGCGGCGGCCAGGGCCTCGCGTGCCTGCTCGATGGTGGCCAGGGCACCGGCGGTGATGGTCATGTCGTGCTCCCTGTCTCGTGCCATACCTGCTCGAAGACGCGCAGCCAGTTGCCGCCGAGGACGGCACGGGTCTCGTCCTCGGTGTAGCCGCGCTCGAGCAGCCGCTGTGTCAGGTTGGGCAGGCCCGACGCGTCGTCGAGACCGGATGGGAAGTGCCACGGCGGCGGCGGATAGGTGGCCGCCGACCAGATGCCGTCGCGTACGTACTGCTCGTAGAGCTCCATCGGCGGGTTGCGGATCGTGTAGTCGAGCCCGATGCCGACGTGCGCGACTCCGACCAGGTCGGCGACGTAGGTGATGGCGTCGACGAAGCGGTCGAGCGTCGGCGGCGACTCCTCCGACAGGAACCCGGGGAAGCCGTTGATCCCGACCAGCCCGCCGGTCGCGGCCAGGTCTCTGATCAGGGCGTCGGAGATGTTGCGGGAGCTGGGATGCAGCCCGGCGGGGTTGGAGTGGGAGGCGACGACCGGCGCGGTGGACAGGGCGACGGCCTCGTGGCTGGTGCGCGCGCCGGTGTGCGAGACGTCGATGACGATGCCCAGCCGGTTGAGCTCGGCGACGACGGTGCGGCCGAGCGAGCTGAGTCCGGCGTCGGACGGCTCCTCGCAGCCGTCGCCGACGGGGCTGCGCTGGTTGTAGGCGAGCTGCACGACCCGCACGCCGAGCCGCCAGAACAGCTCGACGAGGTCGGCTTCGTACTCGAGCGCGTGGGTGCCCTGGAAGTGCAGGACCACGGCGAGCTTCCCGTCGGTCTTCGCCTGGCGGATCTGCTCGGCCGAGGTCGCCAGCACCAGCCGGTCCGGCCGTTCGCGCAGGTAGCGGAAGGCCTCGGCGAGCAGGGAGACCGCGCGGCGGCAGTCCTCGAACGCCACGAAGCTGACCACGCAGCAGGTGACGCCGCCGTCGATCCAGGTCTGCAGCCGTTCCCTCCAGTGGAAGCCGGGACAGGTGCCGTCCACGACGATCGACGAGTCGTGGAGGGCGCGTGCGGACCGGGTGACGGACGTGATCGTCGACACGGAGATCTCCCTTACCTGACGTCGGGCGCGGTCCGCCCGTCGTCCTCTGGCCGTCCCGCCCACAGGCCGCGGGCGTGGTTCACGTGCGTGGTCATCAGTGCCTCGGCGCCCGGCCTGTCGCCCGCGGCGATCAGGTCGAGCAGGCGTACGTGCTCGCGGGCGGACTCCACGAGCGGCGTGCCTCCCCGCAACTTCGGCAGCGCCGACAGCCGGGTCTGGTTGCGCAGCACCCGGACGAGCTCGACGTAGCGCGGGTTGCCGAGGAGCGCGGTCAGCGACAGGTGGAACTCGCTGTCCAGCACGACGAACGCCACCATGTCGCCATTCGCGGCGTGCTCGACGAGCTCTTCGGCCATCGGCCGCAGCTTCTCCAGCTCGGGCACCGGCCGCAGGTCCGCCAGCCTGCCCATCGCGGGCACCTCGAGGGTCAGCCGGATCTCGACGATGTCGTCGAGATCCTTGCCGGTCGCCACGCGCACGCGGAAGCCGCGGTTCTGCACCATCTCGACGAGCTCTTCCTTGGCCAGTTCGAGCACGGCCTCGCGGACGGGCGTCGCGGAGACGCCCAGCTGCGCCGCGATGGTGGACATCGAGTAGATCACGCCGGGGGTGAGCGATCCGGCGATGATCTGGCCCCTCAGCTGCGCCGCGGCCTCGTCGCGCAGGTTGCGGCGGGGCAGCGACTCGAACAGGGGCTCTGACCTCGTCATATGGCGCTCCTTCTGCATCCGGCCCTCGGTTCCCCCTGACAGGTCGTATGTAAGGTATTACCGATTGAGCCTTACAGGCAACGGGGGTCAAGGAGATCGTCTTCGCCGGCCCCCGGCACCCGTACACCGAGGCTCTGGCCTCGGCGGTCCCCGCCGTCTCGCCGTCTGACCGGCCGCGGCGCGTCGTCCCGCAATCGCCCCGCAGCCCGCGCCCACCGGCATCACCCGCCGCCACCTGGAGGCCTGACCCGCGCCGCGCTCCTCGGTACAGGTTCACAGGTCCGATTCACCTGGGGTTCACTGCGCCGCCCTAGCTTGTAGCCCCATGAACTGGAGGTACCGTGCCAACGCCACGCTCGAAGGCCTGACCGGATACACGTTGACGCGCCGCCTGCGCAAGGAGGCGCCGAAACCGGCGCCCAAGCCGCCGCCGCCGGAACTGCGGCGGCTGCCGGGCGACGAGGTGCGGCCGCCCGTCGACGGCGTCCACGACCGCTTGCTGCGCGAGCCGGTCTTCCTGCTGTCGTCCGTACGGTCGGGCTCGACGCTGCTGCGCGTCATGCTCGACAGCCACTCGCGCATCCACTCGCCGATCGAGACGCACTTCAGGCGGGTGACAGTCGGCCTCGGCACCGATCCCGTACGGCAGGCCATGGACCTGCTCGGCCACACCCACAGCGACATCGAGCACATCGTCTGGGACCGGCTGCTGCACCGGGAGCTGAGCCGCAGCGGCAAGCCGATCCTGGCGGAGAAGACGCCGAGCAACGTGTTCGCCTGGCGGCGGATCTCGACCTGCTGGCCGGACGCGCGTTTCGTCTTCCTGCTGCGCCACCCCATGTCGATCGTGCAGTCCTGGCACGAGGCCGACCCGCCCAAGCGGCCCATGGAGGAGGCCGTGCCGCGCACGCTGAGTTACATGACCTACCTCCAGGAGGCTCGCACGCACCTGAAAGGGCTGACGCTGCGCTACGAGGACCTGGTCGCCGACCCCGAGGCCGAGCTGCGCCGGCTCTGCGCGTTCCTGGACGTCGCGTACGAGCCCGCCATGCTCTCCTACGGCGACCAGGACCACGGCGCCTTCGTCAAGGGCATCGGCGACTGGCGCGACAAGATCCGCGCCGGCACCGTCGTCGCCGCCCGCCCCCTGCCCGAGGCAGGGGAGATCCCGGATGCGCTCCACCAGATCTGCCGCCAGTGGGGCTATCTCCGGTGAGTGACTTTTCTCACCGCTGTGGATGCCATGCTGTGACAGAGTTCGCCGGGGATTTGCCCGCCGTTCCCCGCAACCTCCGATATGTTGCCCTTCGTGATCAACGGGCTCTCCCGCCGCACCTTATTCGCCGGAACTCTCGCCGGCCTCGCCGCGCCCTCAGCGGCCTCCCTAGCGGCCCCCTCAGCGGCAGACGCCGCCGCCGTCCGCGGCCGCCTTCCCTCGCGGCCGAACATCCTGCTCGTCCTGGCCGACGACCTCGGATGGGGTGAGATCGGCAGCCAAGGACAGCGCAAGATCCACACGCCGAACCTGGACCGGATGGCCGCCGAGGGAGTGCGGTTCGCGACGGCGTACGCGGGGGCGCCGCTGTGCGCGCCGTCACGCTGCGCGTTGCTCACCGGGCTGCACGCCGGTCACGGCACCGTACGCGACAACCCCGAGGGCGGGCCGCAACTCTCGCTGACCGACGCCGACCTCACCTTCGCCGAGCTGCTGCGGCTGTCCGGCTACCGGACGGCCTGCATCGGCAAGTGGGGCTTCGGCCCGGAGCAGCCCCACCAGGCCTCCCATCCGAACGTGCGCGGTTTCGACGAGTTCTTCGGCTACATCACCCACCGCCACGCCCACCACTACTTCCCGTCGTACCTGTGGCACAACGACACGAAGGTGCCCATCCCCGGCAAGTCGTACGCGCCGCACCTGTTCCGCGAGAAGGCGACCAAGTTCATCGCCAAGGGCGACGACGACCCGTTCCTGCTCTACTACTCCAGCAACCTGCCGCACGCGCCCAGCGCCGTCCCCGGCGACGCGGGCGTCTACGACAAGGAGCCGTGGAGCGATCCGAACCGCCGCCACGCCGCACAGGTGACCCGGCTCGACACCGACGTCGCCGCCCTGCTGCGGGCGCTGCGGGACGCGGGCGTCGCCGAGCGCACGCTGGTGCTGTTCACCAGCGACAACGGCCCCCACCGGGAGAAGGGCGTGACGCCCCGGCTGTTCAACTCCAACGGCCCGTACCGCGCCGACAAGCGCGACGTGTACGAGGGCGGCATCCGCGTGCCCCTGATCGCCTGGTCACCCGAGTTACGCCACCGCGTCGAGCGGCAGCCGGTCGCCTTCTGGGACGTGCTGCCGACGCTGGCGGACCTGGCGGAGGTGCCGGTGCCCGCCCACCTCGACGGGCGGTCGTTCCGCGGCCTGCTCACCGGCGCGGACGCGCCCGAGCACGACCACCTGGTGTGGAACCGGCCGCGCAAGGCCCAGGCCATCCGGCGCGGCCGGTGGAAGGTCGTCCGGTTCGCCCCGAACATCGCCGGGGCCGGGCCCGAGGGCCGGGTCGAGCTCTACGACCTGTCCGCCGACCCGGGCGAGAAGCTCGACGTGGCGGCGGACCGTCCCGAGCTGACCGCCGAGCTGCTGGCCACCCTCGACGCGTCCATCGGGCCCGACCCGCGCATCCCGTACGGGCTGCGCACGGAGCTCACGGACGACCAGGTCATCGTGACCCTGCACAACGGGTCGTCCCGTCCGTGGCGCGGGGTCGAGCTGGGACTCGACGGGCCGCGCAAGCGGCGGGCGCACCGGGTGCCGCGGCTGGAGCCCGGTACGGCGATCACGGTCGGCTTCCCGCTCCCCGCCACGAAGCGCGGCCGCGTCGTCGCGCGCGCCACCTTCACCGCGGGCGGCAGGCGGCAGGTCTTCCGCGCGCGGCACATCAAGCGCACGGACGGGGCGCCCACGCTCGAACCCGTCACCTGAGCGCGTCGCCGGTCACCCCGGCAGGCGCGCCCCGGCGACCGGGCCTGAGAGGGGCGACAGGCGACGTGAGCCCCGGCGAGGTCCGAGGCACGCCCCGGCGCGACAGGGGGAGGGCGGTGCACCGCCCTCCCCCTGATCCCGGCGCGCGGGACGCTCAGCGCGTGGCGTAGGCGCGGATCACCTCCTGCGCCAGGGTGTTGCCGTTGACGTCGGAGGCGTTCAGCCGCAGCGAGACGAACCCGGACGGCGACCGGCCGATGGTCGTCTCGTACCTCCGTTCACCCTTGTCCCGCAGGCGGACGGGCTTCCAGGTGGCGCCGTCGTCGTACGACACCTCCAGCGAGACGTCCTTGATCGCGCTCTGCTCCGCGCCCTCCTGGTGGTGGAGGGACAGGCCCAGCTTGCGCGACCCGGCCCGGTTCTTCAGGTCGACCGGCGCGTCGAACGTGGCCAGCAGCAGCGGGATCACCGCCGTTTCCGCGGCCCGCTCGGAGCCGAAGGTCCACACCCCCTTGGTACGGGTGGACAGCTTCGCCCAGCCGGCCTCGTTGGCCAGGTCGTACTCGATCCGGTATTCCGACTTCTCCGGGGAGAGCGTGCCCGACCCCGACGGCAGGTAGTTCGTCTGCCACAGGAGCGTGTCGCCCTGGTAGAGCCTGAAATCGGTCTTCATGCCGTGCTCGAACTTGCTGGTGTAGGTGTCGCCGTAGTTGCCGGCGGCGTCCACGAAGCCCTGCATGGACACGCGCAGCTTGTCGCCCTCCCTGCGCACCGGGTTGCGCGGGTTGACGCCCGGCAGCAGCGGCTGCTTGAACACCGCGCGGCCGACCCGCTCGCCCGCCTCGTACGGGCGGAAGTCCGGCGACGACAGCGCGATGCGCGGCGTGTCCGGGTGTGGCCACATGCTGTTGTAGTGCCGCTCAGGAACGCCGGCCGACGCGGTCCAGCGCAGGTCGGGCCCGGGGGTGACGTAGTCGGTCCGGGTGCGCGGCGCCTTGGCCATGGGATGGTTCGTGGAGATCGACGTGGTGTCCCAGGGCTGGAAGACGAACCTGGCCTCGTTCACCGTCACGTCGTCGGCGAGCTGGGTGTGGAAGTCCGTCTCGATCCTGGCCAGCGACCTCGACCTGACCACGTACCGGGGCTTGTCACGCACCTGGCCCTTCTCCTGGAGGAACAGGTCGTAGACGTACGGGCTGGCGACGATGCCCTTGGCCACGATCGGCACCGGCAGCCGGCGCAGCCGCTCGACGAGCTTCAGCCCTTCCTCGTGGGTCAGCCGCACGGTCGGGACGGCGAGCTTGACGCCGTTGCCGCCGGTGGTGACGTCGTGGCCCGGCTGGTCGCTGTAGACGGCCACCATCTTCGCCCCGGCCGCCGCGGCCGCGTTGGACTGCGTGGAGACCGGAACCCCTGGGGTGCGGCGGATGACGGCGAGCTTGCCGCGCAGGTCGCGGGCCTTGATCTCGCCGGGGCCGCCTCGTCCCGCGTCGACCGCCATGAGCAGCCGGGTGCCGTCCAGGCGCGGGTACTCGGTGGCGAAGTCGCTGAACTGGACCGGGTCCACGTACTGGGGATCCAGTTTGAGCCCGAGGGTGGTGAGGGTGATCTCGGGGGCCGTCAGCCGCCACCGGGTGGAGACGACGAACGTGCCCTTGGTGACCTTCTCGGTGGGCTGGACGAACAGCCGCTCCTCGATCTGGCCGCCGGGCGAGATGGTGGTGCCGCCGCGCAGCGCGGTGCCCTGCTCCCCTGCCCGGTACCACCGGAGCGCGGCGGCCGAGCCGGTGTTCCGCTTGGTCCTGTGGTCGGGCGTCTCGACCTCGACCTCGACGGCCTTGCGGGCGTCCAGCACGACCTCGGTGTCCTCGGTGATCGTCATCTCGGGGTCGCCGAGCAGGCTCTCGTTGAGCGGCGTGCCCTTGGCGGTGCTGTCCTGGGTGGCCGGCATGGTGAAGATGTGGCCGAGCACCGAGTACGTGCCGGGCTTGACCAGCAGGCAGGTGCCCTTGCCGTACTTCTGCTCGGTGCACGGCTCCGCGGGCTCGCCGGGGAGCACGCGGCCGACCAGGGTGCCCTCGTCGAGGTCGAGCACGGTGAAGCCGCCGCGGCCTGGGCGGCCGTCCCTGGCGATGCCGCGTACGCGCAGCTCGACGCGCTTCTCCTCGACGTCGGCGGTCAGCAGCGTGCGCACGGACGCGCCGCCTTCGACGGCGGCCGTCAGCTCCTGGCGCAGGAGTCCGGCCTTGTCCGCCTTCAGCGTGACCTTGGCCTCGGCCGTCCCCGACGCGGGCACGGTGAGCCCGGCCGGCTCGACGGCGAACGCGCCGCCGCTCGACAGGTCCAGCTCCGCGGGTTCCTGCCCGAGGTTGTGGTACGTGACGGTGAGGCTCTTCTCCTCGCCGGGGGCGAGCCTGCCGAAGTTGGCCGAGCCGGCCGAGACCGCGACCGGGTTGTTCAGGGCGGCGGCCACGTCGATCCTGCCCGCGCCCTGCGCGTCGACGGGGATGTCCTGGCCCGGCTTGGCGGTGGCCATGAGCAGCGACTTCAGCTCGCCGCCCGTGACGCCGGGGCGGGCCTGCCGCAGCAGCGCCGCCGCGCCCGCGACGTGCGGGGTGGCCATGGAGGTGCCGGACATCGCGGCGTGGCCGCCGCCGGGCTTGGCGGCGGAGATCTCCACGCCCGGCGCGGTCACGTCCGGCTTGACGGCCTGGTCGGCGACGATCGGGCCCCTGCTGGAGAAATCGGCCAGCCGGTCCTCGCGGTCGACCGCCCCGACGGTCAGCGCCTCGGGGGCGTCGCCGGGGGTGCCCACGCACGAGTCGCAGCCGTCGTTGCCCGCGGCCACCACGAACAGCGTCCCGTACTGCTCGGTCAGCCGGGAGACCGCGGCGGTCAGCGGGCCGCCCGGCTCCGGGCTGCCCAGGCTCATGTTGACGATCTCGGCGCGCTGCTCGCCCGCCGCCCACTCCATGCCGTCGATGATCCACGACAGCTGGCCGAAGCCGTCGCCGGCGAGCACCCGGCCGTTGAGCAGCCTGGCGCCGGGCGCCACGCCCTTGCCGCCGCCGTCCGCGCCGGCGCCCGCGATCGTGCTCGCGACGTGGGTGCCGTGGCCGTGCGGGTCGCCCGTGACGTTCTCGCCGGTGAAGTCGCGCTGACCGGTGACCTTGCCCGCGAGGTCGGGGTGCGCGGCGTCCACGCCGGTGTCGAGCACGGCGACGGTGGTGCCGGCGCCGTCGTACCCGGCGGCCCAGGCCTCGGGCGCGCCGATCTGCGGCACGCTGTGCTCCAGGACCGGCTTCACCTTGCGGTCGAGCCAGATCTTCGACACGCCCGCCAGCGGCCCGGCGGCGCGGGCGTCCGGGCCGTCCAGCTTGGCCAGCTCGGCCCCGAACGCCGCCGCGTCCGGCTCGGCCAGCGACACGCCCGTCCCGCCGATGCTCTCCAGCGTGCGGACCTGCTTGACGGACGGCACCGCGGCCTTGGGGGCGTTCCCCGCGTAGGTGAGGATCAGCGGGATGGCGTCGTCGTACCCCTGCTCGGCCAGCGCCGTCACGTTGAACAGCGCGCTGTCGAGCCGCTCCGGCACCAGGGCGGCGACGTCGTCGGGGATGACGCTCAGGTCTCCGCCGGTTTCCAGCACCTGGAACGTCGGCACCGAGCCGTCCGCCCGGGGCGCGGGGGTGACCGCCACGGTCCTGTGCTCGCCGTCCACGGCGCGCACGCGTACACGATCGCCGGTGACCAGTGTGATCTCATCGCCCGCCGCGTCGCTCGTGAACTCCACGGGCGGCGCGACGGTCGCGTGCGCGCCGGGGGCCGACAGCAGCGCGGCGGTCATGGCGGCCGTGGCGGCCATGACCGTCCCTCGCCGCCATCGTCTCGCGCGCCCTAACCCATGCAGCATGAACGACCTCCAGAAGTCGGTAAGCACGAATACCCGACTTCCTAGCGGCCCTGAGCTGGCGCTGTCTACGAGGTTGGTGTGGCCAGATCCCGACTTGTCGTAGATCCGCCACTCGTCATGAGCGTTCTCCCGGCGGCCGGGCGGGCGTCCCGGAGGCGCCGGTCCAGGAGACGGCGGCCTTCGCGGCGGGCGAGCGGCCGTACTCCGTGGAGACCGCCTCCACCTCGATCGTCGTGCTCGTCTCGCCGCCGGCGCGGTCAAGCCCGGGCACGAAGTAGGCGTCGTTGGGGGTGGCGCCCAGGTACGTACGGCCGCCGCCGGGATCGCGGCGGTAGACGTCGTAGTGGTGCACCTTCCCGCGCGAGCCGGTCCAGGCCAGGCGGAGCGACTTACGGGTGTCCGACACGTCGGTGACGCCGAGCACGGTGAGCCCGGTGGGCGCGGACGGCCTGTCCACCGCGCCGTCGTACACGGCGAGCTGCCCGACGCGGATGTCGTAGGCCTTCTTCACGCCCGTCGTCCGCAGCCCGATCTGGGCGATGGTCCGGCCGGCGTGGGCGGACAGGTCGAGTGTCCTGCGCTCCCAGCCGGTGTCCCTGGTGGCCCCCAGGTCGAAGGTGGTGAACCTGGTGGGCGCGTCGGTGAACGCGACGGCCACCCGCAGGTGAGTGGCCCCCGCCGCGGGCGTCCTGACCACGACCGACAGCTTCGTGTCCGCCGCCACCGGCAGGCGCGTCTGGTAGAGCCGTACGGTGTTGACGGCGTCGAGGCGGCCGGTGAGCCGCAGCGACGAGCCGCCCTCGTAGGCGTCGCCGAAGTCGATCGACGGGGTCAGCTCGGTGCCGCGGGAGCTGACGATCCACTGGTAGGTGGGCGGCACGTCCTACACGGACAGGTTGTTCCAGCCGCCGTCGCGCACGCGGACCCCGCCGACGTTGTAGAAGTCGCCGTGCCCGAGGTTGAACCCTGTCACGAACGGTTTGCCGGTGACCGGCGTCGACTCGGCGATGTGGTGTGCCAGGCCCTTCCACGCCGACGAGCTCGACGTGTCGGACGGGTCTCCGTTGGCGCCCACCCAGAAGCGGGAGTCCCTGGCCCGGAAGTCGGCGGGGCTCGACGAGGATCTCCACGTCCATTCGGGGCGGTAGATGCCGAGGGAGGTGACGTGCGGCCGACCGGCGGGGAACACCGCGTCCCACGGCACGCTCGTGTCGTAGCCGCCGGCCTCGGTGTCGATGCCGGCGTACAGCTCGTGCTCGTCCCTGCCGAGCGCTCCGGCCAGCGCGCGCGACGAGCGGAGCTTGGCGGCGTCCCATCCGAAGTCGAGGAACATCGAGTCGGACACGCGCTCGGGGTCGCCGAGGAAGGCGTCGTTGGCCGTGGTGAGCGCCTCCTGCCAGTCGACCGGGCCGCTCTCGGTCATGGCGTCGTACCACATGAACTCGACCGGGCCCTTGGCGCGGGCGTACTTGATGAGCGAGCGCAGCTCGGTGGCCAGCGCGGCGTCCCCGCCCTCGGTCTCCTGGTTGACGAACCAGCCGTCGAACCCGTAGTGCCGGGCCACCTGGACCAGCTTGTCGGCGACGGGATAGGACGAGCCGCGTCTCTGGACGAAGTCGCGCACCCACTGGAGCCGCCCGCCGAAGACCTCGGGCGGGAAGAAGACCGTGCCGTACACCTTCACGCCGTTGCGGTGGGCCGCGTCGATGACGGTGGGGTTCGGCGCCAGGATCAGCCCCTCGGCGGCCGAGCCGCCCCAGAAGACGAGCCGGTCGACGTACTGCCAGTGGCCGAAGGCGTAGTAGCTCGCGTCCAGCGAGCCCTGCGACGGGTTGGCCGAAGTGGGGGCGAACGACACGAGCGAGACGACGCGGCCCTCGCCCGCGCGGGCGTGGGCGTTGGCCTTCAGCGCCGCATTCTGGGCACGTGGCCGCAGCGGCACGCGGGAGCGGTTGAACCGGGCGTCGGGGTCGGTGGCCGGGTCCCAGTCGAGGATCGAGTCCGGGTACCAGTAGGAGGCGTAGGGCTGGTCGCCCGCCGCCGCCAGGGCCGGCCGGGCGGGCGCGGTGAGCAGGGCCGCCACGACCGTGGCCGCGCAGAGCGCCGGTAACAGCCTGCGTCGCATCTGATCTCCTCTCATTGCCGGTCGAGCACGGTGTCGATCCCCCTGGCCGCGAGGTGGGCGGCGTCGCCGGCGCGGCGTGCGGTGACGACGGCCAGCGGCCCGTCCTGGCGCAGCCGCACCCACGTGCTGTGGAAGGCGCTGCCCGGCGCGATCTCCGCGCGGCGCTCGGGCTCGGCTCTGAGGTCCACGTCGCAGACGAGCGCCCTGCGGCGCCCGGCCCTGGCGCGCCGCTCCTTGACGGCTGCGGCCAGTTCCCTGGCCGCCGGCTTGGGCTGGTGGTCCACGGTGAACAGGCCGAGGTCGTACTCGCGCTCGGGGAAGTCGGCGAGCGAGCGGTCGAGGTCGTGGGAGCACCACCAGGTGACGCCCCACAGGGCGGGGTTGGGGGTGACGGCGTCCAGCAGCCCGCGTACGAACGCGGGCGCGTCGGGCTCGGGCACGTCGGGCCTGGGCGCGCCGACCTCCTGGAGCCAGACCGGTCTGGCCGGGTCGGCAGAGGTGGCCGCGGCCAGCTCCACCAGGTAGTCGGCGTGGGTGACGGTGGCGGGGCCGAGCGGGCCGTCGACGGCGGACACGCCGTTGAACACCCACGAGTGCACGGTCGTCAGGTCGCCGAGGTCGACGTTGTCGGCCGGGTGGAAGGGGTGTTCCGGGTCATACCAGGTGGCGTCGTACAGGGAGTGCAGGGCGAGCAGGCGGGGGGCGGCGGCGTGGGCCACGCCGAGCAGCTCGGCGGCCCAGCTCCTGGAGTCGCCGAACGTGGTCGGGTTGGCCGGGTAGAGGTTGTTGACCTCGTTGCCGAGGGTCACCGCGAAGACGTTGTCGCGGGTGGCGATCTCCCTGGTGAGCGTGTCCACGTACGCGACCAGCCCCGCGCGTACGTCGGGATCGGTGAAGAGGCCGCGCCGGTGCCAGGTGAGCACCCACGACGGCAGGAAGTCGAAGCTGGACAGGTGCCCCTGCAGCAGGTCCACCGCCACGGACAGCCCGAACTCGGCGGCGGCGTCGATCACGGCGAGCAGGTCGTCGATCCCGCGCCGCCTGATGAGCGCTCGGTTGGGCTGGATCCACGGCCAGATCGGGAACACCCGGACGTGGTCGAGCCCGATCCCCGCGAGGTCCTCGAAGTCGCGGCGGGCGGCGTCGGCCGGCTGGTCGAGCCAGCCGTAGAACCAGCCGGACGAGGGCACGTAGTTCGCGCCGAAGCGGAGCGGGTCGGGGCTGTGGTGCGGCTGGGGCACGCGGGTCCTCCATGGGGTGAACCGTTCCCGCGAGGGTGCTCCCCCTGCGGAGGCGCATCCCTGCTGGGGATCGAGCCGATCACCGAGACCCTAAACCGCTTTAGTTCTCCTGCCAAGAGCGGGCGGCGCGGTGCTCTGCCGGACGACCAGCCGCGGTGTGCCGGTCTTGAGGTCGCGCCTGGCCCCCGGGTCGGCGATGACCTCCAGCAGCACGTCGGCCACCTGGCCGCCGAGCGCGAAGGTGTCGCGCGAGAGCGAGGTGATGCTCGGGTGGGTGACCCGGGTCAGCACCGAGTCGTCGAAGGCCACGATCGACAGCTCGGCCGGCACGGTCACGCCCATCTCCCCCGCCACGCCGAGCCCGGCCAGCGCCATCACGTCGCTGTCGTAGACGATCGCGGTCGGGCGGGAGCCGCGCGACAGCAGCGTCCTGGTAGCCGCCGCCCCTTCGGCGTCGCTGAAGTCGGTCGGCAGCGAGACCGCGTCCACCAGGCCGAGGCGCTTGACCGAGTCGCGCAGCGCGCGCATGCGCCGCTGGGTGTGGCGGAGCCCGGGCAGCCCCGCGACGTGGGCGACGCGGCGGTGCCCGAGCGCCGCCAGATAGTCGACGACCGACAACATCGCCTCGCGGTCGTCGGCCCACACGCTGGCCAGCGCCCCGTGCCGGCCCGGGCCGCCGAGCACGACGGCGGGCACGCCCAGCTCCTCCAGCGCGGCGAAACGGGGGTCGCGGACCTTGGGATCGACGAGGATGAACCCGTCCACGCGGTGCGCGGAGGTCCACTCCCTGTAGACCTCGATCTCGGCCTCGGAGTCCTCCACCACCAGCAGGTGCATCGCCACCTGCTGCCGCGACAGCCTCGCCTGCAGGCCGGACAGGAGCTGGGCGAAGAACGGCTCGACGCCCAGCGTGCTGGCGGGCCTGGCGATCACCAGGCCCACCGCCTCGGCCCTGGCGCCGCCGAGCGCCCTGGCGGCGCTGTGCGGCCGCCAGTTCATCTCCCTGGCCACCTCGAGGATGCGGGCCCTGGTCGCCTCGCTGACGCCGGGCCGCCCGTTCAGCGCGAACGACACCGCACCCTTGGACACCCCGACCCGCTGCGCGATGTCGGCGATCGTCGGTCGGCCCACGCGGCCGCTCCTTTCCTCACGGTCCGGCCACACCCTATTGACAGCGGAGTCTAGCCCGGTGGATAGTCCCGCAACTAGAGCGGTTTAGTACCGCGCGCCGGCCACGAAGGAGAGCGCCATGCGAAGGTACTGGGCAGGACTGGCCGTGATGGCCGTCGCGATCGCGGGCTGCGGGCTGGGTGGCGCGGAACCGGACCGGGCAGCGCCGGTCACGAACGTCACCGGCGAGGTGAAGGGCAAGGTCAGCCTGCAGACGTGGGCGCTCAAACCGAAGTTCACCGACTACGTGCAGGGCGTCATCGACGGCTTCGAGAAACAGTATCCGGGCACCGAGGTGGAGTGGCTGGACCAGCCCGCCGAGGGCTACTCGGAGAAGGTGCTCACCCAGGCGGCCGGCGGCTCGCTGCCCGACGTCGTCAACCTGCCGCCCGACTTCGCGGCCCCGCTGGTCAAGCAGGGCGTGCTGATGGACGTCGGCCAGGCCGACCAGAAGCTGGCCGACGTCTACGTCCCCGGCGGCCTTGAGGCCTACCGCTACCCCGGCGCCGAGGGCACGTACGGCTACCCCTGGTACCTCAACACCGACGTCAACTACTGGAACTCGGAGCTGCTCACCGAGAACGGCCTGGACCCGGAGAAGCCGCCGGCGAGCCTGGACGAGCTCATCGCCCAGGCCAGGACGCTGAAGGAGAAGTCGGGCGGCAAGGTCTACCTGATGAGCCGCAAGCCGGAGCTGGGCGACCTGGCCAACGCGGGCGTCCCCATGATGGCGCCCGACGGGAGCCGCTTCGCCTTCAACACCCCGGAGGCAATCGCGCTGCTGGACAAGTACCGCGACGCGTACAAGGAGGGGCTGCTGCCGCGCGACGTGCTCACCGACACCTACGCCGGCAACGCCAAGCTGTTCACCGAGGGCACCGTCGCCTGGACGACCGCCGGCGGCAACTTCATCACGAGCCTGGCCACCGACAACCCGACGCTCGCGCCCAAGGTGGTGCCGTCGCCCGCGATCGGCACCCCGCCGCTCTACGTGCAGGGCCTGGCGATCTCCAAGCGCACGAAGAACGCCCCGGCCGCGCTCGCCCTGGCCCGCTGGGTGACCAACGCCGAGAACCAGGCCGCCTTCGCCCACCTGGTCAACATCTTCCCCAGCACCAGGGCCTCGGCGAACGACCCGTTCTTCAGCAAGAGCGACGGCACCCGCTCGGGCGACGCCAAGGTGATCGCGTTCACCTCGCTGGCCAAGGCGAAGGTGCTCGAGCCGGTCCAGGTCACCGAGGCGATGAAGAAGTTCGTCCGGCAGCAGTTCGCGCTGGCGATCAGCGGTGAGGCCACCTCCAAGGAGGCGCTGGACGCCGCCGTGGCCAAGTGCGACGAGCTGCTCAAGAGCTGATGACCCACCACCGCTGGTTCACGCCGTGGCTGCTGGTGGCGCCCGCCGCGGTCTGGTTGTGCGTCTTCTCCGTCTTCCCGTCGATCAACACGCTGGTCCTGGCGTTCACCAACGCCAAGCCGCTCGGCGGCGGCCACTTCACCGGCCTGGCCAACTTCGGCCGCGCCCTGGACGACGACCAGCTCGCCGACGCGCTGGTCAACAGCATCGTCTACATGCTGGTGTGCCTGCCGCTGCTCACGCTGCTGCCGCTGCTGATCGCGATCCTGGTGGAGAAGAAGCTGCCCGGCATCATGTTCTTCCGCACCGCCTTCTACACCCCGGTGGTCGCGTCGGCCGTGGTGGTCGCGCTGATCTGGGGCTGGCTCCTGGACGACCGCGGGCTGGTGAACGGCTTCGCGCAGTGGCTGGGCGTGATCGCCGCGCCGGTGCCGTTCCTGACCGACCGGTGGCTGCTGCTGTTCAGTGCGATCAGCCTGACCATCTGGAAAGGGCTGGGCTACTACATGATCATCTATCTGTCGGCGCTCGGCAACGTCCGGCGCGAGCTGCACGAGGCCGCGGCCGTGGACGGCGCGGGCCCGGTGCGGCGCTTCTGGAGCGTCACGGTGCCCGGCGTGCGCAACACCATGTTGCTGATCTCCGTGCTGGTGTCGGTCTCCGCGCTGCGCGTGTTCTCCGAGCTGTACGTGCTGTCGAACGGCACCGGCGGCCCCGGCGGCAGGGACATGTCGCTCGTGATGCTCATCCAGCTCTACAGCCGCGGTTTCACCGGTCACCTCGGCTACGCCTCCGCGCTCAGCCTGGTGCTGCTGGTCGTCACCATCGGGCCGATGCTCCTGCTGCTGCGGCTCAACAGGAAGGCGGCCTGACATCAACACCGTCTCCGCCCGCGAGAAGGCGCTGCGTTACGTCCTGCTCCTGCTCGTGCTCGCCCTGACCGTCTCGCCGTTCCTGTGGCAGCTGTCCACCTCGCTCAAGAGCGTGCAGGAGGACATCTACACCCGCACGCCGAGCTTCCTGCCCGAACAGCCGACGCTGGCCAACTACGCCGAGGTGGCCGAGACCGTCCCCGTGTGGTCGTACGCGGCCAACTCGCTGGTCGTGGCAGCCATCGTGGTCGCGGGCAACGCCGTGGGCGCCACGATCGCCGGGTTCGCCCTGGCCAAGCTCCGCTTCAGGGGCGCGAAGCTGCTGCTCGGGCTGTTCCTGGCGACGCTGGTGCTGCCCGGCGAGGTGACGATCGTCTCGCAGTACGTCACCGTCCGCTCGCTCGGCCTGGCCGACACCCTGCTCGGGGTGGCGTTGCCGGGCGCGATCGGGATGCTTAACGTGCTGTTGATGCGTACAGCGTTTCAGGCGATCCCCCGGGAGATGGACGAAGCCGCGATCATCGACGGGGCGACGGCGTGGCAGCGGCTGCGCCACATCGGCCTGCCGAACGTGCGCGGCATGCTCAGCGTCGTCACGATCTTCGCGTTCATCGGGGCCTGGGACGACTTCCTGTGGCCGCTCATCGTCCTGACCGACCCCGCCAACTACACTCTCACGGTCGGCCTGCAGTATTTGAACGGCACGTTCAGCGCCAACCCGCGGCTGATCGCGGCAGGCACGATGATCTCCTTCCTGCCGATCGTGATCGTCTTCGCGGCACTCCAGCGCTTCTTCTTCAAGGGCGTGGAGGAAGGCGCCATCAAAGGCTGACAATCCCCCTTTTTTGCGTAAGGAGTCCCCGATGCACGACGACCGCGACCTGGTCGAAGCCCGCCTGAAGCGTGTGCTCAACGAGCGGATCCGCCCCGCCCTTTACCCCGAGTCGGTGCCGATGGAGGTGGCCGTCTGGCATGCGCCGGACGAGCCCGTGCCGGTCGCCGAAGGGCTGGCCGCGACACCTGAGCCGATCGCGGTGGGCGATGCGTGGGGCGCGCCGTGGGGCACGAGCTGGTTCACCGTCACCGGCACGGTGCCGGAGCGGTGGGCGGGCCGGACCGTCGAAGCCCTGCTCGACCTGGGCTTCGACGAGGACATGCCCGGTTTCCAGTGCGAGGGCCTGGTCTACCTCCCCGACGGCACCCCGGTGAAGGGGCTCAACCCGCGCAACCAGTGGGTCCGCGTCGGCGCCCCCGCCGAGGGCGGGGAGCGGGTGCGCCTGCACGTCGAGGCGGCCTCCAACCCAGTCATCCTCGATCGCCACCCGTTCCAGCCGACCCGGCTCGGCGACAAGGAGACGGCCGGGAGCGACCCCCTCTACCGGGTGGCCCGCATGGACCTGGCCGTCTTCGACGAGACCGTGTGGCAGCTCGTGATGGACCTGGAGGTGCTCGGCGAGCTGATGCACCAGCTGCCGGTCGACGGCGCCCGCCGCTGGGAGCTGCTGCGGGCCGTCAACCGGGCGCTGGACGCGGTGGACCTGCAGGACGTCAACGGCACAGCCGCCGCCGCCAGGGCCGAGCTGACCGGCGTGCTGTCGGCCCCCGCCGTGCCGTCGGCGCACCGCATCAGCGCCGTCGGCCACGCGCACATCGACTCGGCCTGGCTGTGGCCGCTGCGCGAGACCGTGCGCAAGGTGGCCCGCACCGCCTCCAACATGACGGCGCTGCTGGAGGACGAGCCGGACTTCGTGTTCGCGATGTCGCAGGCGCAGCAGTGGGCGTGGATCAAGGAGCACCGGCCCGAGGTCTGGGCGAAGGTGACCAAGGCGGTGGCCTCCGGCCGGTTCGTCCCGGCGGGCGGCATGTGGGTGGAGTCCGACACGAACATGCCCGGCTCCGAGGCCATGGCCCGGCAGTTCGTGCACGGCAAGCGCTTCTTCATCGACGAGTTCGGCATCGACAACGATGAGGTGTGGCTGCCCGACACGTTCGGCTTCGCGGCCGGGCTGCCGCAGATCATCAAGGCGGCCGGCTCGAAGCGGCTGCTCACGCAGAAGATCTCGTGGAGCCAGACGAACACGTTCCCGCACCACACGTTCCTGTGGGAAGGCCTCGACGGCACCCGGATCTTCACGCACTTCCCGCCCGTCGACACCTACAACTGCTCGATGACGGGCGGCGAGCTGGCCCACGCGGCCCGCAACTTCAAGGACAAGGGCGTCGCCCGGCACTCGCTCGCGCCGACCGGCTGGGGCGACGGGGGCGGCGGCACGACGCGCGAGATGGTCGCCAAGGCCGCCAGGGTACGCGACCTCGAAGGCTCGCCCGCCGTCACGTGGGAGACGCCGGCCGACTTCTTCGCCAAGGCCGAGGCGGAATATCCGAACCCGCCGGTCTGGGCCGGCGAGCTCTACCTGGAGCTGCACCGGGCGACCCTGACCAGCCAGGCCAAGACGAAGCAGGGCAACCGCCGCAGCGAGCACCTGCTGCGGGAGGCCGAGCTCTGGGCGGCGACCGCGGCCGTGCGCGCCGGGGCGCCCTACCCGTACGCGCAGCTCGACCGGATCTGGAAGACGGTGCTGCTGCACCAGTTCCACGACATCCTGCCCGGCTCGTCGATCGCGTGGGTGCACCGGGAGGCGCGCAGGACGTACGAGCTGGTGGCGGAGGAGCTGAACGCCGTCATCGACACCGCGCAGCGCGCGCTGGCCGGCGACGCCTCCGGCGGCACGCTCGTCTTCAACGGCGCCCCGCACGCCCGCGGCGGCGTCCCCGCCGGCGGCGCGGCACGGCCGGAGCCCGGCGTGGAGACCACCGTGCGCGACCGCGACGGCGGCGGCCACGTCCTGGACAACGGTCTGCTGAAGGTGGAGGTCGACGCCCGCGGCCTGATCGTGTCGGTCTACGACGTGGCCGCCGATCGGGAGACGGTCGCGCCCGGCCAGGTGGCCGGGCTGCTGCAGCTGCACCCCGACTTCCCCAACAAGTGGGACGCCTGGGACGTCGACGAGTTCTACCGCAACACGGGCACCGACCTGACCGGGGCCGACGAGGTGAGCCTGGTGGACGGCTCGGTCCGCGTCCGCCGCTCCTTCGGCTCGTCGAGCGTGACGCAGGTGTTCACGCTGTCCGGCCGGCGGCTCGACATCGACACCGAGGTCGACTGGCACGAGACGGAGAAGTTCCTGAAGCTGGCGTTCCCGCTGGACGTGCACGCCGACCGGTACGCCTCCGAGAGCCAGTACGGCCACGTCTTCCGCGCCACGCACACCAACACGAGCTGGGAGGCGGCCAAGTTCGAGGCCTGCAACCACCGCTTCGTGCACGTGGAGGAGCCCGGCTGGGGCGTCGCGCTGGTCAACGACTCGACCTACGGCCACGACGTCACCCGCACCGCCGGTGACGCGGGCACGACCACGACCGTGCGCGTCTCGCTGCTGCGCGCCCCCCGCTTCCCCGACCCGGAGACCGACCAGGGCGTGCACCGCTTCCGCCACGCGCTCGTGCCGGGCGCCACGATCGGCGACGCGGTCCGCGAGGGTTATGTCGTCAACCTGCCCGAGCGCCGCGTGCCCGGCGACGCCGAGGTCGCGCCGCTGGTGACGGTGGACGACGACGCGGTGGTGGTGACCGCCGTCAAGCTGGCCGACGACGAGAGCGGCGACGTGATCGTGCGGTTCCACGAGTCGAGGGGCGGCCGGGCGCGGGCCACGTTGACGCCGGGCTTCCCCGTGGCGGAGGTGGTCGCCACGGACCTGCTGGAGCGTCCCACGGGCGAGCCGCGGCGCCACGACGGCCCGGTGCCGGTGACGCTGCGCCCGTTCGAGCTGGTGACCGTGCGGATCAAGCGCGCGTGATCAGGCCAGGGCCGCCCGGCGAGGGCCGGGCGGCCCGCTCAGCCGCTGAGCAGCGCCCCCAGGCGGGGCGCGTACGTGGCGTGGAAGACCAGCGAGGCAGCGCCGATCGCGGCGGCGTCCGCCGCGATCGGCGAGGTCTCCACCTGGACCGCGTGCAGCCGCCTGGCCAGCGACCTGCTCGACACGGCCGTCGCGATCACCTCGCGGTAGAGCCCGCCCACCTCTCTGAGCGCGGGCCCGCCGAGCACGAGCAGGTCGATGTCGAGCATGTTCACGACGCTCACGGCGGCGTCGGCCAGCCGCCCGGCCACGCGTTCGATCACGGCTCGGGCCTCGGGCTCGCCGCGCGCGGCCGCCGCGCAGATGGCGGCGTGATCGGCCCCGTTGCCCAGCGCCGCCTCGATGGCGCTCGGGCAGCAGACGGCCTCCACGCAGCCCCGGTTGCCGCAGTAGCACTCGGGGCCGTCCGGTTCGACCGTCATGTGGCCGAACTCGGCGGCGTTGAGCGACCGCCCGCGATAGACCTGGTTGTCCAGGAAGATCCCGCCCCCGATGCCTGTCCCCAGGTAGAGGTAGGCGAAGCTGGGCGTGGCCCGCGCCGTCCCGGCCCACCGCTCCCCGATCGCCGCGGCGGTCGCGTCGTTGTCGACGGTGACGGGAAAGCGGGTGTGCTCCTCCAGCAGGCTCTTGATCGGCACCTGGTCCCAGCCGGGCAGCCGCGGGGGCGACATCATCACGCCGTCGCCGTCCAGCGGCCCGGGGCAGGCCAGGCCCACCCCCAGCACCTTGCCGTCGGCGACCCCAGCCTCCCTGAGGATGCGCCGCGCGGCCCTGGCCATCTGCCGCACCACGGCGTCCGGCTTGTGTCCCGGCCGCACCGGCTGGCGCAGCCGCGCGACCGGCCGTCCGGCCAGGTCGGCGAGCACGCAGGAGATCTCCCCGGGGTCGAAGTGCACGCCGATGGCGTAGCCGGCGTCCGGGTCGACCCGCAGGATGGTGCGCGGCTTGCCCCCGTTGGACGGTGCGGAGCCGTCCTCGATGACCAGCCCCTCCTCCAGCAACCGACGGACGATCACCGACACGGTCTGCGCGGTCAACCTGGTGCGGGCCGCGATCTGGACGCGGCTGATCCCGTCGGAGGCCTGGATCGCCTCCAGCACCACGGCGCGGTTGTAGCTCCCCACCTTGGGCAGGTTCGTGCCCAGCTGCATGTCGCCAATATCACACAAACTGTTGACTTTGTAAATCAAATAGATTTAGCTTCTCGGCAACCCCAAGGAAACTTCCCTGGCAACCCAAGAACCACCGGGAGCCCGTGATGAGACGTACGCTGGCCGGTTCCCTCCTGCTGCTGACAGCCGTGGCCGGCTGTGGCGCCGACACCGAGCAGAACGCCTCCGGCAGCAAGGAACTCGAGGTCCTGTACAAGGTCGAGCCGACGTGGCCGCATCTGGAGAAGATGCTCACGGACGCCAAGAAGCAGTACGAAGCCGCTCACTCCGGCGTCACCATCAAACTCACGCCCGTCCAGGGCAACAACGAGGCCTACTACACCAAGCTGGCCCTGCTCAACCGGTCTCCTGACTCGGCTCCCGACGTCTACCTGCACGACACGTTCCAGGTGAACGCCGACGTCGCGGCGGGCAAGCTGGCCCCTCTGGACGAATACCTGGCCAAGTGGCCCGACTGGAACGAGCAGTTCCCCGACTCGGTCAAGCAGGCCGCCAAGGGCGGCGACGGCAAGATCTACGGCGTCCCGATCAGCACCGACACGCGCGGCCTCTGGTACCACAAGGACGTCTTCGCCAAGGCCGGCCTCCCCGTCCCGTGGGAGCCGAAGACCTGGAACGACGTCCTGACGGCCGCTCGCACCATCAAGAAGAAGCTGCCCGACGTGGTCCCGTTCACCATGTACTCGACGAAGATCCATGGTGAGGCGTCGACCATGCAGGGCTTCGAGATGCTCCTGTACGGCACGCCCGGCGGCACCCTCTACGACGAGGCGCAGAAGAAGTGGGTGGCCGGCGGCAAGCAGTTCACCGACGCGCTGACGTTCGTCAACACCATCTACCGCGAGAAGCTCGGGCCCAAGCAGGCCGACGCGCACAACGCCAAGCTCGCCGACAAGGCCAACTACGAGTGGTTCCCCAACGCCAAACTTGGCATCGCGCTCGACGGCGCGTGGACCGCCGCGGCGTGGAAGCCGACCAGCACCAAGCCGTGGGCGGAGTGGAAGGACAAGATCGGCTGGACGTCCATGCCGACGCAGAACGGCGAGGAGCCGGGCGCGGTCAGCATGTCGGGCGGCTGGGTGATGGCGATGAGCTCCTACGCCAAGAACAAGCAGGAGGCGTGGGACTTCATCGCGGTGGCCACCAACAAGGAGAACTCGCTGACGTACGCGCTGGGCTCGGGCGACCTGACCCCCCGCAAGGACGTCGCCGCGGATCCGAAGTACACCGCCGACAACCCGAGCGTGAAGTTCTTCACCGACCTGGCCTCGGTCACCCACTACCGGCCGGCTTTCGAGGCGTACCCGAAGGTGTCGGCCCAGATCCAGGAGGCCCTGGAGGCCGTCACCACGGGCTCCCAGACTCCTGAGGAGGCCACCGCCAACTACGCTAAGGCGCTGCCCACCGCCGTGGGCGGCCCCGACAAGGTGCTGGCCAGATGACGGTCGCCACAGCGCCGGCCCCGCCCGTGACGAGCACGCCCCCCAGCGGCTCGTCGCGGCGCGGGGTGCTGCGCTGGCTGCTCCCCCTGGGGCCGGCCATCGTCCTGCTGGCGCTCTTCCTGGCCGGCCCCATCCTGTGGAGCGTCTACGTCGCCTTCACCAACGAGACGCTGACCGGCTCGGCCTCGGTCAACTCCGAGTTCGTGGGCGTGGCCAACTTCACCAGGCTCTTCAACGACCCGAACTTCATCAACTCCTTCGTCCTGACGTTCGTCTTCGTGATCGGGTCGGCCGTCATCGGCCAGAACACCCTGGGCCTGATCATCGCCCTCCTCCAGCGCGGGCGCGGCCGGATGACGCGCAGCGTCGTCAACGGCGTCGTCATCGCCGCCTGGGTGGTGCCCGAGGTGGTGGCGGCGGCCTGCTGGTTCTCTTTCCTTGCCGAGGAGGGCACGCTCAACTCGGTGCTCGGCATCTCCCAGGAGTGGCTCTACACGGCCCCGATGCTGGCGGTGATCCTGGCCAACGTCTGGCGCGGCACCGCGTTCTCCATGCTGGTGTACTCGGCTGCCCTCTCTGAGGTGCCGAAGGACCTGGTGGAGGCCGCCGCCGTGGACGGGGCGGGCCCCGGCCGCCGCCTGCTGCACATCACCCTGCCCCTGATCCGCAGATCCATCATGGCCAACCTCATGCTGATCACCCTGCAGACCCTGGCGAGCTTCGGCCTCATCTACGCCCTCACCGGCGGCGGGCCGGGCACGGCCAGCCAGACCACGCCGCTCTACATGTACGAGCAGGCGTTCCGCTACTTCGAGATCGGCTACGGCTCCGCGATCGCCCTCGTCATGCTGGTGATCGGCGCCCTGTTCTCGCTGATCTACCTGCGCCTGATCAAAGTGGAGGACGCGTGACCAGGCTCGCGGCCCGCGGGGCGGCAGGGTTGTCGCTCCTGATCATCTGCCTGGCCTTCCTCGGCCCGTTCCTGTGGGTGGTGATCTCGTCGGTCCAGCCGGAGGCGACGCTCGCCGCGCAGCCGACCCTGAACTTCTCGCTGGACAACTTCACGGCGGTGCTGACGTGGGAGACGCTGATCCTCCCGCTGATCAACTCCATCGTGATCTCGGGGTCCACGGCCGTCCTGACGGTGCTCGTGGCGGGCCTGGCCGCCTACCCGCTCTCCCGCTACCAGCTCCGCTATCGCCGGCACTTCATGCTGACGCTGCTGTTCACCACCGGCCTGCCGATGACGGCGGTCCTGGTGCCGGTCTACGCGATGTTCTTCCGCTTCAACCTGTACGGATCCGTGCCGGCGATGGTGCTGTTCCTGACGGCCAGCTCGCTGCCGTTCTCGATCTGGATGATGAAGAACTTCATGGACGGGGTGCCGGTGAGCCTGGAGGAGGCGGCCTGGGTGGACGGCGCCGGCTGGGTGCGGTCGCTGACGGCCGTGGTGGGCCCGCTGATGGCGCCGGGCATCGCGGTGGTGGCGATCTTCGTGTTCGTCGGGCAGTGGGGCAACTTCTTCGCCCCGTTCGTGCTGCTGGACACGCCGGAGAAGCAGCCGGCCGCGGTGACGATCTACACCTTCTTCTCCCAGTACGGGCAGGTCGCCTACGGCCAGCTGGCCGCGTTCTCCATCCTCTACACGGCCCCGGCGGTGATCCTCTACGTGGCGGTGAACAAGTATCTGGCCGGCTCGTTCAGCTTCGCCGGCTCGGTGAAGGGCTGAGGCGTGCCGCCCGGCGCCGAGCGCGGCCGTCACCGGGCGCCCGATCCGGGCCGCGGGGGCCCGTCGCCTCTTGCCGAAAGTCTGACTGAACGTTAGACATGGATGTCACCATTCGGCAGAGAACGGAGCCCCCATGCCCTCGCAGGCCAGTTCGCGTCCGAGCCCCCGTCTCCCGCGAGCCCTCGGGGCCGTGGCGGCCACGGCGGCCGGGATGCTCGCCCTCGCCGCGACGCCCTCCCCCGCGGCCGCGCTGGCCACGCCGCCCTCCCCCTCGTCGGTGCTGGTCTGCCTGCCGGACACGCCCGTCTGCCAGGAGGTCCGCGGGGCGCCCGGCGACTACCGCCTCTGGTTCAGGATCAACAACGCTCCGGCTCCGATAGGCCTGTCCTTCACCGTCAACGGCTCTCCCGCCTCCGGCTCCGTCTCCACGCAGGTCGTCGGCGAGGCGCTCGAAGGAGAGTTCCGGCCCGTGACACCACTGGTCAGCGGGGACGAGGCGTGCCTCAGCTACGCCGGTGGCAGCGGCGAACACTGCGCCGTCGCCCCCTGACCGGCGAAGGCCGCGCCGGCCCTGCGCACGACCGGAAGGAAGTTCTGGCTGAACAGCGCTAGTTGAAAGGCGTACGGTTGTCGCATGGCTGCGACCCCAGAAACGGTGCACTGGCGCGGCGTGCACCACCTCGCCCTGGTGACCGCGGACATGGACGCCACCGTGCGGTTCTGGCACGGCGTGCTCGATGCCCGCCTGGTCGCCACCCTCGCCGTCCCCGCGTTCAGGCACTACTTCTTCGAAGTGGCGCCGGGCAACACCATCGCCTTCTTCGAATACACCGACCAGCCCATCGACAGTTTCGCCAAACCCGCCGGCGTGCCGTACGCCAGGGCGGCGCAGTTCGACCACCTGTCCCTGCACCTGCCGGACGAGGACGCGCTCAACCGGCTGCGCGACCGGCTCAAGGCGCACGGCTGCGAGGTCACCGACGTCATCGACCACGGCTTCCTGCGCTCGATCTACTTCAGCGACCCCAACGGGATCGCCCTCGAGGCCTCCTGGTGGGCGCTCGACCCGACCGGCCGCCCCGCGGACCACGCCGACGAGCGGCTGTTCGCCGACCCCGACCCCGTGCCCGCCGTCCGCGAACTGCGTGACGACGGCCGGCTCCACCACACGACCGCGACGAAGCTCGTCGACGGCATCATCGAGGACCTCCGGCGCGAAGGCGTCACCCTGGAGCCCTGACCGCCCCGGGCTGCGGCACGACGGCGACGATCCCCCGAGGGCTTCCCCCGGGGGATCGTCGGGGCCGTCAGGCGCAGGTGTAGCCGGACGGCGTCTGCGTGTTCCCGTTCGGCCGGGTGACCTGGAAGCCGAAGCTGGTGCTGGCGTTCGGCGCCAGGGTGCCGTTGTAGCCGGCGTTCCTGACGGTGACGGTCTGCCCGCTGACGGTCACGGCGGCGTTCCACGAGCCGGCCAGCGTGTGCCCGGACGGCAGGGTGAAGGTGACGGTCCAGCCCGAGATGCCGGACGTGCCGGTGTTGGTGACGGTCACCGGCTGCACCACGTACCCGTTGCCCCACTGGTTCTGCACGGTGGCCGTGGCGGTGCAGCCGCCCCCTCCGCTGCCGCCCTCGGCCGTGGTGAACGTGGTCGTGGGCGAGTTGCCGGACAGGTTGCCTGCTCCGTCACGCGCCCGCACGTACACCACGTACTCGGTCTCGGGGGTCAGCCCGGTGAGGGTGACGGAGTTGGTGGTGGCCGTGCCGAGCTGCGTGTCGCTGGCCCCCTGCTCCCGGTAGACGTTGTAGCCGGCCAGCCCGCTCCCCCCGCTGTCGGTGGAGGCCGTCCACGTCAGCCTGGCGGAGTCGGCGGTGACGTCGCTCGACGACGGTGTGCCCGGAGTGGTCGGCGCCGTGGTGTCGTCGCTGCTCGAGCCGTCGTCGAGGGCGTCGTGCACGGCGTTGTAGGCGGGCTTCTTCTGGTAGTTCTCGTCGTAGATCAGCGCCGCGCCCTGCCCCTGGAACGTGTCCGGCACCCACGAGTGCTTGTCGGTGAAGCCCCAGATCGTCACGCCCGCGCAGGCGGTGACGGCCAGGCAGGCGTTGACGGCGTTGCGGTAGTAGGTCGCCTGCGTGGCGTCCTTGGAGGAGTCTCTGGGCATCTGCATGCGGATGTCCAGCTCGGTGATGCGCACCTGGACGCCGAGGGCGGCGAAACGCTCCATGTTCTGCTGCAGGTCGTTCGGGAAGCCGTACTGGATGGCGAGGTGCCCCTGGAAGCCGACGCAGTCGACGGGCACGCCCTGCTGGCGCAGCGACCGGACCAGGTTGTACATCGCGGTGCTCTTGGCGTTGACGCCCTCGACGTTGTAGTCGTTGATGCACAGCCGGGCGTCGGGGTCGGCCTCACGCGCGGCCCTGAAGGCGTCGGCGACGAAGCTCTGGCCGAGCGTGTTGTACCAGAACGACGAGCGCCAGCCGCCGTTGTCGTCGAAGATCTCGTTCACCACGTCCCACGAGACCACGGCCGGGTTGTCGGCGTAGCGCCCGACGACCTCGGCGATGTGGTTCTCCATCGCCTCGCGCATGGCGCCGGCGCCGAGGCTCTGCACCCAGCCGGGCGTCTGGTTGTGCCACACGAGCGTGTGGCCGTGGACCTGCTGGTTGTTCTGGGTGGCGAAGTTGACGATGGCGTCGGCTCCGGAGAAGTTGAACTGGCCCGGGTTGGGCTCGGTGGTGTCCCACTTCATCACGTTCTCGGCGGTGATCTGGTTGAACTCGGTGGCCGCGATGTTGCGGTACGCGGTCTCGTTGGACAGCGGGCTGGTGGCGAGCGCCGCACCGATGAACTTGCCCCGGCTCTGCGCGTGCGTCCGCAGGGGCGCGGACGCTTCGGCCGTGGTGACGGGGAGGAGGAAGGTCAGGAGCATCCCCACCAGGGTGAGGGCTCTGATGAGCGAGGACGAACGCACGGACATCTACCTCCGGAGGCAGGCACTCGGTTCCGAAAGTTTTCGATCCGGACAGGATCGCACCGGAGACGGTATTGACATGCACCCATGCGGTCAACGCCGAGCCGGACCCGGCCCTAAAAGGGCAGCTGGGAGCCAGAAATTATCGGAATGAGTATGAAACTTTCATCATCCCGAGGCGGTGAGCATCGTTCCCGGTCGTCACGGCATCAGGCAGCCTTCCCCGATCGGGCCGCCGCAGAAACCCCCGATCTGCCTATTTTTCCTGGTCTAGCGTGACGTACCTACCGGTCGGTACTGTGTTTCCGGAATAATCGTCCACTGCGGGAGTTCTGCGCATGTCTCTTTCGCACGCCCAGGCCCAGGACCAGCTCACCGGCCCCGGCCAGCTGTTCGAGATCGAGGAGATCGGCGACACCGGGATTCGCACCTGGAAACATGCCCCAGGCCACTTCCGCGCGCTCCTGCAGACGAGCAGGCTCCACGGCGAGAAGGACTTCCTCGTCTACGAGGACGAGCACATCACGTTCGAGGAGCACTTCCGCCGCGCCGCCACCCTCGCCCACCGCCTCGTCGACGACTACGGCGTGCTCAAGGGCGACCGGGTGGCGGTGGCCATGCGCAACTACCCGGAGTGGGTGGTCTCCTTCTCCGCGGCGCTGGCGGCCGGAGCCATCGCCGTACCGCTGAACGCCTGGTGGACGGAGGCCGAGCTGGCCTACGGCGTACGCGACTCCGGCGCCAAGGTGCTGATCGCGGACGGTGAGCGCGCCGTCAGGCTGGCCTCGACCGGCGTGCCGATGATCGTCACCAGAGGAGAGGCGCCGGAAGGAGCACGCCCGTTCGCGGAGGTGCTCGGCGAGGTCGCCGCCGGCGTCGAGCTGCCCGACGTCGAGCTGTCCCCCGAGGACCCGGCCACGATCTTCTACACCTCCGGCACCACGGGCAGCCCCAAGGGCGCCCTGGGCAGCCACCGCAACCTGGGCCAGTCACCCATGACCGTCGGGTACGGGCACATGCGCGCGCTCGCCATGGCCGGCAAGGACCCCGCCGCCTCGGCGGGCGCCCGCAGGGTCACCCTGCTGACCGTTCCGCTCTTCCACGTCACCGGCTCGTTCTCGGCCCTGACCACCTCCATGTTCAGCGGCGGCGGCCTGGTGCTCATGTACAAGTGGGACCCCGGCCAGGCGCTGGCCCTGATCGAGCGGGAGAAGATCACCGGGATGATCGGGGTGCCGACGAACGCCTGGCAGCTGATGTCCCATCCCGACTTCGGCACGTACGACCTGTCGTCCCTGACCAGCCTCGGCTACGGCGGCGCCCCCGCCCCGCCCAGGCTGCTGGAGCGCATCGGCGAGAACCTGCCCGACCGCGCGCCCTCCAACGGCTACGGCATGACGGAGACAAGCGCCCTGGCCATCGGCAACGGCGGCGCCGACTACCAGGCCAGGCCCGACAGCATCGGCCGGCCGCTGCCCGTGGTCGACGTGCGGGTGGTCGACCCGGCGGGCTGCGAGCTGCCGCCCGGCGAGGTGGGCGAGCTCTGCGTGCGCGGCCCCAACGTCATCATGGGCTACTGGAACAAGCCGGAGGCGACGGCGCAGACGTTCATCGACGGCTGGCTGCACACCGGCGACCTGGCCAGGATCGACGAGGAGGGTTTCGTCTACATCGTCGACCGGGCCAAGGACATGGTGATCAGGGGCGGCGAGAACGTCTACTGCGCCGAGGTGGAGGCGGCGATGTTCGAGCACCCGGCGGTGGACGACGTGGCCGTGATCGGCGTGCCGCACGACGAGCTGGGCGAGGAGGTCGGCGCGGTCATCCGCCTGGCTCCGGGCGCCTCGGTCACGGCCGGGGAGCTGCGGGCGTTCCTGACCGGCCGGATCGCCACGTTCAAGATCCCGGTGCACGTGTGGTTCCGCGACGGCGAGCTGCCCCGCAACCCCGGCGGCAAGATCCTCAAAACCCGCCTGCGCAGGGAGATCCTGGGAGACTGACCGGCCCGCCCGGCCGGCCCGCCCGGCCGGCCTCCCCCGGAGGTGTCCGGGCGGCGCTCCCGATCACGCCGCCCGGTCTGCGAACGCCGGCGTGACGGTCATCACAGAGCCCGCGCTTTCGCAGGTGGCGACGCCTTTCCCGAGTTCGTTCGCGCGCCTGCTTACCTCGCGCGTAATCGCGGCCCCTATCCCGTGGCTGACATCGTTCAGGTGTCGCACCGACCACTGGAGGAGCCGAGATGACCGCTCTGACCGTCACCACCGACCGGACGAAGTTCCTGCGTCTCGTCCTGGCCGCCGACGCCGTCGTCACCGGCGGCAACGGGCTGGTCTACCTGGCCGCCGCCGCACCCGTGGGGGTGCTGCTCGGCCCTGACGCGGCCCTGCTGCGCGGCATCGGCGCCTTCCTCCTCGCGTACGGCGCCGCGGTCGGCCTGCTGGCCGGCCGAGCGCTGCGCCGCACGATCAGCCCGGCCGCCGCCGGGGCGGTGATCGCCCTGAACATCGGCTGGACCCTCGGCAGCATCGCCGCCGTCGTCACCGGAGCGCTGCACCTCACCACCGCGGGCGCCGTCTGGGTCATCGCCCAGGCGCTGCTCGTGGCCGTGTTCGCCGAGCTCCAGATCGTCGGCCTGCGCAAGACCCGCACCACGTGACCAAGGAGAAGACCATGACCCTCGTGGAACGCTACATCGCCGCCTGGAACGAGACCGACCCGCAGGCCCGCGCCAAGGCCGTGGCCGAGCTGTGGACCGAGGACGCCACGTACACCGACCCGCTCGCCGACGTGGCCGGGCACGCCGGGATCGCCGCCGTGATCGAGGGCGCGCAGGGCATGTTCCCCGGCCTGGTGTTCACGCCCGGCGAGCTGTACGACGCCCACCGCCACCTCGCCAGGTTCACCTGGCACCTGGGCCCGGCGGACGGCGAGCCGGTGGCGGTCGGCTACGACGTGGTGGAGCTGGCGGAGGACGGCCGGATCCGCAAGGTGCTCGGCTTCCTCGACAAGGCACCCGCCGCCTGACCGACGCCATCGAGGCCCCCGGCTCCGCCGGGGGCCTCCCGCGTGCCCGAAAACGGTTTGCCCGGGCCGGCACGTTCGCCGGACAATTCACTCTCGTGCTCGCTGGAGCGAAACGTTTCCTTCGCCACCTCTCCCCCGACGTGAGTCCGCTGCGCGACTCCCGCGACTACCGCCTGCTCTTCGTCTCCGGCGTCATCACGATGTTCGGGACGTTCATCACCATGGTGGCGGTCCCGTTCCAGATGAAGGAACTGACCGGCTCCTACCTCGCCGTCGGCCTGGTGAGCCTGGCCGAGTTCGTGCCGATGGTGGTGTGCGGCCTGTGGGGCGGGGCCATGGCCGACGCGCACGACCGCCGCACGATCATCCTGTGGAGCGAGGTCGGCCTGCTGGTCACCTCCGGCGCGCTCATGGCCAACGCGCTGCTGCCCGAACCCCAGGTGTGGGTCCTGTACGTGGTGGGCGCCGTCTCCACCGGCATCGCCTGCCTGCAACGGCCCAGCATGGAGGCCGTGTTCCAGCAGGTGGTCAGGCACGAGCAGCAGGGCGCCGCCGCGGTGCTGACGAGCCTGCGCTGGAACTTCGGCGCCATCGTCGCCCCGGCGCTCGGCGGCCTGCTGGTGACGACCTACGGCTCGGCGGCCGCGTACGGGATGGACACGCTCACCTTCGTGCTGTCGCTGCTGCTGCTGTGGCGGATCCGGTCGCTGCCGCCGGCCGCGGACGCCGCGCCCGCGTCGTTGAAGTCGCTGGTCGAGGGCGTGCGTTACGCCATGGGGCGCAGCGACCTGATGGGCACGTACCTGGTGGACATCGCCGCGATGGTGTTCGCGATGGCGACGGCGCTGTTCCCCTTCCTGGCCGACGAGCTGGGCGCGCCCCAGGCGCTGGGGCTGCTCTACTCGGCGGGCGCGGTGGGCGCGCTGATCGCCTCGCTCACCGGCGGGTGGGCGGCCCGCGTGCAACGCCACGGCCTCGGCGTGATCATCGCCGCCGCGCTGTGGGGCGTCGCGATCGCCCTGGCCGGCCTGGCCACGAACGTCTGGCTCATCGTCGGCTGCATCGCCCTGGCGGGCGCCGCCGACATGATCAGCGGCATCTTCCGGATGACCATGTGGAACCAGACCATCCCGCAGGAACTACGCGGCCGCCTGGCGGGTATCGAGCTGCTCTCCTACGCCAGCGGCCCGATGCTGGGCAACGCCAGGGCCGGCCTGATGGCCAACCTCGGCGGCACCCGCTTCTCCCTCGGGGCCGGCGGCCTGCTGTGCGTCGCCGCCGTCCTCGGACTGGCCACCGCCCTGCCGAAGTTCCGCGGGTACGACGCCCGTACGGACGAGCACGCCCTGGCCGAGAAGGCCCGCAGGGAGGCGGCCACCCCGGAACCCACCCCCTGACCAGCCTCTCC
>NZ_SMKO01000103.1 GCF_004348685.1 Nonomuraea deserti
GCGGAGCACGTGGTCGCCTTCGCCCGGGGCGGCGAGGACTTCGGCGAGCGGCCGCGGGCGGTCGCCGTCGCCACCCGGCTCCCCGTGCGCCTGGCCGCGACGGGCTGGGGCGCCACGACGCTGACGCTGCCCACGGGGACCTGGCGCGACCTGCTCACCGGTGTCCGGCACACCGGGCGCATCCCGCTCGCGCACCTGCTCGGTCAGTATCCGGTCGCACTCCTGGAGAGAAATGATCTTTGAGGTCTGGGCGCCGAAGGCCACAGCGGTCGAGGTGGACGTCATGGACGGGCGCCGGGCGATGTCCCCCGGCGAGGGGGGCTGGTGGTCCGCCGACGTGGCCGGGGCGGAACACGGCACGACATATGCCTTCCTGGTCGACGGCGGCGGGCCCTACCCCGACCCCCGCTCCCGCCGCCAGCCCGAGGGCGTCTTCGGGCCGAGCGCCGTCTACGAACACGACCGCTTCCTCTGGTCCGACCACGACTGGAAGGGCCGCGACCTGCGCGGCGCGGTGATCTACGAGCTGCACGTCGGCACGTTCACGCCGGAGGGCACGTTCGCGGCGGCCGTGCAGAAGCTGGAGCACCTGGTCGAGCTCTGCGTCGACTTCGTGGAGCTCATGCCGGTCGCTCCCGTGCCGGGCGGGCGCAACTGGGGCTACGACGGGGTCGACCTGTACGCGGTCAACGAGACGTACGGAGGGCCCGACGGGCTCAAGACGTTCGTGGACGCGTGCCACCGGGCGGGGATCGGGGTCATCCTGGACGTCGTCTACAACCACCTCGGGCCGTCGGGGAACTTCCTGCGGCCCTTCGGCCCGTACTTTGCCGGCTTTGAGGGGAGCTACTGGGGCGAAGCGGTCAATCTGGACGGGCCCGGCTCCGACGAGGTGCGGCGCTACCTCATCGGCAACGCGGTGCAGTGGCTGCGCGACTTCCACATCGACGGGCTGCGGCTGGACGCCGTGCACGCGCTGCACGACAAGCGCGCCAAGCACCTGCTGGCCGAGCTGTCGGAGGAGGTGGACGCGCTGGCGTGCTTCGTCGGCAGGCCGCTGTCGCTGATCGCCGAGTCCGACCTCAACGACCCCCGCATGGTGCGCCCGCTGGAGACCGGCGGGCTCGGCATGACGGCGCAGTGGGACGACGACGTCCACCACGCCCTGCACTGCGCGGTGAGCGGGGAGTCCCACGGCTACTACCAGGACTTCGCGCGGCTGCCCGCGCTGGCCAAGGCGCTGGCGTCGGGGGTGCTGCACGACGGGTCCTACTCCAGCTTCCGCGGGCGCGCCCACGGGCGCTCCTACGCGGGCGTCCCCGGACACCGGCTGGTCGCCTGCCTGCAGAACCACGACCAGATCGGCAACCGGCCCCAGGGTGACCGGCTGCCGATCCCCGCGCTCAAGCTCGGCGCGGGGCTGCTGCTGACGTCGCCCTTCACACCGATGTTGTTCATGGGCGAGGAATGGGGGGCGCGCTCGCCGTTCCTGTTCTTCTCCGACCACGTCGAGCCCCGGCTGCGGGAAACCGAGGCGGAGCGGCGCGAGCGGGAATTCGTCGGCTTCTGGCCCGCGTGGGACGCGCCCGACCCTTCCCAGGAGGAGACGTTCCTCGCCTCGAAACTCGACTGGAGCGAGGTGAAGGAGGAGGCGCACTGGTCGCTGCTGTGCTGGTACCGCGACCTGATCGCGCTGCGCAAGGCCCTGCCCGAGCTGTCGGATCCGCGGCTCGACCGGGTGCGCGTGGAGACGGACCCGCACGGCGCCTGGCTGATCATGTGGCGGGGGTCGCTGGCCGTGCTGGTGAACTTCGCCGCGGACTCGGTGACGCTGCCGCTGGCGCCGGGAACGATCGTGCTGGCCTCCGACGAGCCGGTGACGTCCGATGCGGAAGGCGTGCGCCTGCCGGGCCAGTCGCTGCTGATCTGCCGCCCCTGACACCGGCCGGACCGCGCGGGCCAGGAAACTCTGGTCGTCGCCCAAGGGGCATGCCCGGCGTGTCCCGGGCGATGTCAGGCGGCAACAGCTGCCGTGCGCCCGATTGTGGATGACTCGACGTCATCCACAGAACGTCGCTCCACTCACTCTCGCCCACCCGCCGTACCCGATCCTGAGCGCCTCACCGCTTCGATACGCCCGGAGGTCGCTCATGAAGATCACCCTGCCCTTGCCCCGCACACAGACGTCCGGGTTCGTCGTGGCCATGGAGCACCAGCCGCTCGACGTCGGCTCGTTCCTGCCCTGGCGCGTCGCCGGCCCTCACAGGAAAGCCGTGATCAGCGCCATGCGCAGCCGGGCCCTGACCGCGACGTGCCATCCGACCCCATGGAAGCCGACCGGCGCCAACCTCGGCGACGAGGAGAGGCGTCGCCTGCGACGGGCGAAACACCATGTCGCGGTGTCCGCCACGGCGCCCCCTCACCTGCTGCCCGTGACTGCGCAGGCGGCCAGGGCCGCGGCCAGAGCCCTGGCGCGCGAATGCGACGGGCTGCTGATCGACCCCTTGACCGGTGCCGCCATCCTCACCTGCGGGCAACGCGCCGGCGAGCTTGCGACGTTCCACCTCAACGACGACTGGCTGGCCTGGGACGTCCGCACTCACGAGGTCGCCGCCTGCGCGCCCTGGGATCCCGGTGACAGCTCCTGCCTCCGGGTGACCTCGCGCGGCTTGCGCCGCTTCGCCCTACCCGAGATCACCCTTGACGGCGCCGCCTGCGCTCATAACCTGTGCGCCACCAACCTCCTGCGTACGGTTGCCGGCCGCCTGGTCGCCGACCATCTGGCCCACCTCACCGCCCATCCGGAGGCAACCGAGCGCCGGATCGACGACTTCCTCCAGATCCAGCCGTGCGACCAGCCCGACGGCGGCCTCCCCTTCGGCGTCCGGCTGACCCCTTACGAGGCCGGCGCCGTGGGCCCCACCGGCGTCCGGCGGCTGAAGGTCGGTCCCGTCTCCGGCACGAGCCAGATCACCTGTCTCAAGGTCGGGCCGCCCACGGGCTTCACCGGCTCCACCAACGACTGGCTCTGCGCCACCCAGGGCCCCGCCCACGCCTCGCTGGCGAGCATGCACCCTCTGTCCTCCACCCTCGCCGCGTGACACACTCCTGGCCGGACGGCCCGGGTGCTCCCCGTGTGACGCACCCCTGGCCGGGCGGCCTGGGTGTTCGCCGTGTGCCGCACTTCTTGCTGGTGATCCGGGTGCACGCCGCCTGACGCTTCCCTTGTGGGGTGGCCCGGGTGCTTGTCGTGTGGCGCGCCCTTTGGGAGGGCTCAGTTTGTCGCCGCCGACGTGGCCGGTCGCATCGGGGCCTGTGGTGGGTCAGCGGCTGAGGATCTGCCGCATGACACTCTCCAGGGTGGTCGCCGGGTCCTGCACGGGCTCCGGGGAGCGCCAGGCCACATACCCGTCGGGCCGGACGAGTACGGCGCCGCCCCTGTTGACGCCGTACACCTCCTGGAACCGTCCCTTCACGTCCATGAGCTCGGCATCGACGAGCAGCCGCGTGAGCTGCACGCCGAGCCGTTCCTTGACCTGGCGGCCGGCGTCCACCCAGGCCTGGCCCCCCTCCTTGGCGGCCAGCAGCACGAAGCCGGAGCCGAACAGGTCGATGGTGGAGATGCGCTGCCCCTCCCAGTCGAGCACCACGTGCGGGGCGCGGCTGCCGGGGCGCCCGTGCGGGACGCGGGGATCCTCCAGGATCGAGCCGTCGTCGCCGGGTTCGTTCAGGATCGCCGTGGAGTGGTAGCGGTGTCCGACGAGCCAGGCCGCGGGGTCCTCCAAGGGCTCCGGATAGCCCTCGCGGGCGCCGGGAGGCATGCGGACGCCCAGGTTGGCGAGCTGGGCGTCGGCCGTCATGGTGCCGATGGGGCGGCGTTCGGCGTCGTACGTGTCGAGGAAGTCAGGGCCTGCCTGGCCCGTGACGACGAGCCACAGCCGCCAGGCCAGGTCGCAGCCGTCCTGGATCGCGGTGCTGCCGCCCTGCCCGCCGGTGGGCGGCATGGTGTGGGCCGCGTCGCCGGCGAGGAACACCCGGCCGGCCCGGTAGGTGTCGGCGAGCACGTGCCCCAGGGCGAACGTCGTCTTGTCCAGGATGCGCACGTCGAGATCCGGCCGGCCGGTCGCGATCCGCACCAGCTCGGCGCAGCGCTCGTCGGTGAAGTCGGCCGCGCTCTCGCCGTCGGCGTGGTTGACGCCCAGCACGTGCGCCCCCACTCCGGTGCCGGTCACGATGGCGCCGGTGAAGACGTCGTTCTGCAGATACCAGAGCGTGACCATACGATCCTCGACGAGCCCGGTCAGGTCGGCGTCGAACATGATCGAGCACATGTCGCCCAGCACGCCCTTGCCCGAGGTGGGCACGCCGAGCATCCGGCGCACGGGGCTGCGACAGCCGTCGGCGGCCACCACGTAGTCGGCCCGGATGGCGCGTTCGCCGTCCTCGCCGCGGATCACCGCCGTCACGCCGTCCTCGTCCTGGTCGAGCGAGAGCAGCTCGGTGGAGAAGCGCAGGTCGGCGCCTAGCGCCTCGGCCCTGCGCCGCAGCACCCGTTCGATCTCGGCCTGGGGCGCGCCCACGATGGCGACGGGGGTGATGTCGGTCAGGAAGGCCAGCTCCTCGACCTCGTCCTCCATGATCATGTGCGGGTCCGGGTCGGCGAGGTTCCTGGCGATGGCGATGCGCAGGTTCTCGCCGATGCCCGCCCAGATGTCGCTCAGCTCCTGCTCGATGCCCGGCACGGGACGAAGCAGCTCGATCGCCCGCGGGCCGACGCCGAAGGCCTTGGGCTGGATGGAGGTGCCCGGGTGCCGTTCGACCAAGGTGACCGGCACTCCGCGCCAGGCCAGGAGCACCGCCGCGCTCAGTCCCGCATACCCGCCGCCGACCACGAGGATCGGCACCCGCTCTCGCTCCATTGCCCGCCACCTCCGTAACACGTACTATCGCGTTGACGGGCAACACGATATGTCGCGTCCATGGAGCGGTCAAGATATATCTTGAAATGGCTCACAGCTCTGTGTCTCGAGAGAGGTCAACGAATCAGGCGGCCTGACTCACGGGCCGAGCCGCTGGCACGGTCGTGAAGGCCGCCCGGGGATGCACCTGGGCCCACACCCGCTGTGGATGTGGGCGGTCCCCGACTCATCTACGCCATGTGGCCTGCTTCCTCGATCACTATTGCTCCAGCGGAGGGATCACTCTCGTGGTATGCCGTCGGTGACCCAGCGCCTGATCTGCTCCGCTGCCTGCTCCGCGACGGGATGCCCGGCAGGACGGGTGACCAGGTCGCTGAGCGCGAACATGTCCAGGACGCGTCCCAGATGGCTCCATTCCTCAACGAGGGCCAGGTCAGCCGGCTGGTGCTCGGCGAAAGCGCGGCGGAAGCCGTCGAGGAACGGAACGGGATAGTCGGCGCCGAACCGGACCATGTTCGCCGCGTCGCCATAAGGGCATCCCGAATAGCTGAACTCCCAATCCAGGACGGCATCGACTCGCCAGCTGCCGCGCATGCGTGTGACCAGAATGTTCTTGGGGTTGATGTCGGCATGAACCAGCCGAGTGTGATCATCAATAGGGGTCAGTGCCGGCGCCTGGGTCGCGCACAGGTCCAGCCATGCCCGTCGTGTGGCCTGATCCAAACGGGCTTCGGGAGCGGCGGCCATGCATGCCTCGGCGACCTCGCGCAGTTGCTGTGACCACGGGCGTTCTTCGCGGACGGACAAGTGCTCGTCGGTGAAGAAACCCCGGCGTTCGAACGTCACCGCACCGATTCCCGCGACGACACGCCCCACCTCAGCGCCGAGATCCCCGAGGGACGTCCTGCTCAACCCGTCACCGGAAAGCACCTGGCTGAGCAGTGTCCCCGCTACATGATCCAGAACCATGGCCGGCCGAGCGCCTTGGTCTTCCGCTACGGACGGCATGACCAACAGCACCTGCGGGACGGGGACATGCCGGCTGGCCTCCGCCATCACCGCGGCTTCGACGACCGGATCCGATCCGCCGAGCCGCGCGACAACCTGGCCGTCGGTCAGCGTGAGCAGGCACGTCTCGTGAGAGAACCCACCCGCCAATGTCGATGTCCTCACCACGTTGCGGCCGAGCGCCTCGGCGATGCGGTGAATCTCCTTGAGCTGCATCGGCCCAGTGTCGCGCGATCAAGCACTCACAGCGGCTTGCGCACCGGGTTGAAGGGTCGTTTCGCGCCCGTGAGTTCGCGGATGGCGGCGACCGGCTCCGGCATCGTCCTGACGCTGTGGTGTGGGTCTCGTTCGGCAGAGGGTTCGGGATGGGCGTCGATGTCGTCGCTTCGGAAAACCGGTTGATCACTCCGTTCGGTGTCGCCTGCTGCGCCCTTGGGGAAGCGGTGTTGCGCCGACCGTCACAATCATTTTGCGCCGAGCAGCCGGAGCAGGCTGACGCGGAGAGCCTCGTCCGCCTCCGCGGCGGACAGGCGTCCGGCGGTCCGTTCTTCGCTCGCGGCGTGGCCCAGCGTGATGGTGGCCGCGACCAGCCAGTCGACCGGGAGGCGATCGTCGAACTCCCCGGTCCGCAGGCCGCGCTCGATGACGCGCTTGAGCCGGTCGGCGACTGCCGTGTGCCGCGCCTGGTCCTCTCCTGGAGGTACGGGCAGCGCGCTGAGCTTCTGCATCAGTGCGGGATAGCGCCCGGCCGTCCTGGCGCCGGCGTCGATCAGCCGTAGCAGCGCGTCCGCGGCCGGCCCCGTGTCGAGGTCGGCGGCATCCATCTCGCCCAAGGCCTCCTCGGTGAGCCGGTCGAGCACCGCCGCCAGCAACTGCTGGCGCGAGGGGAAGTGGGCGTAGACGGTCTGGCGGGTCACGCCCGCGGCGGTGGCGATGGCGTCGACGCTGGCCTCGGGCCGGGCGTTGAGCAGCGGGATCGCCGCGTCCAGGATGAGCGCCCTGCTGCGTCGGGCGTCGGCGCGGCGAGTGCGGCCCGGGGGTGAACTCATTTCTTACACCTTGCCAAAGTTAATCACCTATGCATAGCTTACATCATGTCAAATTTATCGCAGACGGGAGTCCCCATGCGTCCATCCAGCGACAGCGACCCCAAAGAATTCATCACCGCGTTCTTCACCTCCTTCTCCGAGGACCTTCTGCGCGACGACGAGGATCCGGCATCGATAGTGGACCGCTACCACACCACGGACATCATCGAGATAGCCGACGGCCACCGGATGGACCGGGACAAACTCATTGCGCACACACGCCCGGTGCGCAAGAACCGGCCCAGCAGCCGTATGGAGGTGCACGAGGCAGTGGCGGACGGCGACCGGATCGCCGCGCGCTACACGTTGCACGTACAGCAGCGCGAGAAGGAGTTCGCCATGGAGGTGTACTTCTTCGGGCAGTTCACCGACGACGGGCGGATGCGCAGGGCGCACATGCTCACCCGCACCGTCCCCGCCGGAGGGAAGGGCGACCAGGCGACGGCGCTCAGCAACCAGGGGGCGCCGGCGTGACCACCAGCACCTACACCGTGATCGGCATGGCGTGCGGGCACTGCGCGGACGCCGTCACCGAGGAACTCGAACGTGTCCCCGGCGTCACCGCCGTGAGAGTGGACGTCGAGGCGGACCGGGTCTCGGTGACCAGCGACCAGGAGCTGGATCTCGCGCATGTGCGCGCCGCCGTCGAGGAGGCGGGCTACGAGCTCACCGCCCCCCGTGCCTGAGCCTGCCGGACCTGCCGGCGCCACCAGAGCCTGGAGGTCTCGATCGTCTCGGCAGCTCCACGCAGGCCACGACGTCATCTGACAGTGGCCGCCGCCGACTATGCCGCAGCATGACGATGCGGGGGTCCGGGCGAAGAGTTTCCCTGGCGATGGCGATGCGCGGTTTCCTGACGAGCGAGGTTCCGAGCGTGTCGGTCGTCATTCTTCGCCCAGACGCACGTCTGGGCCCGGGTCGGGGAGAGCGTCGTCGTTCTTGTCCGTGGCCTGTTCGAGGAGGTGGTGCAGGCGCCGCAGGACGCGTAGTTGTGCGGGGTTGTAGAGCTCCACCGCCGCATGTGCCATCGCGTTTCCGGCCAGCTCCGCCCCTCGTGGCGAATCCGCCACCGGGTCGTTCGACCACGGGTGCTCTTCCCGCATCCTGCGGACCGCCGGCAGGATCTGCTCGGCGAGCCGGTCGACCGTGGCATCGTCGGCGTCCGGGGGAAGGGCTTCGAACTCCTCGCCGGTGTCGTCGCGCACAGCGATGATCCGGCGGAATTCCTCCAGGCCCTCCTCGCTGAACACCGTCGAATAGACCATGAGCAGGGCCTGGTTCGTGTCGGAGAGCTCTTGAGAGAGGGGAGCGAATCCGGGCGGCACATGGATCGGCGCGCGATGGCGCAGGATGACGGCCAGCTCCGCGCGCACGCGATTGAGCCGTTCGATCGTCGCCTCCAGCTCGGCGTCCAGCGCGCGGATCGCCTCGTCCGGCTCCTGGTCGGCCCGCCCCATCGCCGCGACCTGCGCCAGCGGAACCCCCAGGTCACGCAACCGCTTGATCTGCAACACCCGGATCAGGTGCGCGACCTTGTACTGCTTGTACCCGTTGGCCGCACGCTCGGGCACCTCCAGCAACCCGAGCTCGTGGTAATGCCGGATGGCCTTCACCGTCGAGCCCGCAAGATCGGCAAGTTGCCGCGTGCTCCACGCCATTCTCCGCCTCCCTCGTCGTTCACGGCCGCCACCGCGTCCCAGTCCACACCATGCCCCAAGGGCACACTCAAGCTTGGTGGCCGGTCGTGGGGCGCCCCTTGACTGTGTCCCAAGGGCACGCTGTTAGGTCGGTGTCAAACAGCACGTTCACGCCCTTACCGGTGCCGCGCATCGGACGTGAGCCTGCTCGGGCCCCCAGGCCTCATCTCCTGGTGACCATCGCCTTCGACCATGGGAGCACGTACATGTCATATCGCAAGCCACCAGCCGTCGTCATGGGCGTCGCGGCTCTTACGCTGCTGCTCGGCGCCTGCGCCGGCCAGGCGGGCGGCCAGTCGGGCGGCCAGTCGGGCGGCCAGTCGGGCGGCCAGGCGGGCGGCCAGGCGGGCGGCCAGTCGGGCGGCCAGTCGGGCGGTCGGTCCGGCGGCCAGGCGGGCGGCCAGTCCGGCCAGTCCGGCCAGTCCGGCCCGGCCGGCACCGGTCAGGCCGTCACCGGTCAGGCCGGCACCGGCCCGACCGGTCAGCAGTCCGCCCCCTCCGGCACCGGCCTGGACCGCTTCTACGGGCAGAAGCCGGCGTTCAAGCCGTGCGATGCGCCGAAGCCGACGCCGGACGCGCCGGACGTCGAAGCCGAGTGCGCGCGGCTCAAGGTGCCGCTCGACTACCGGAACCCGAAGGGTAGGCAGGCGGAGCTGGCACTGCTGCGCGTCCCCGCGCGCGGCAAGAAGCCGATCGGGTCGCTTCTGGTGAACCCCGGCGGTCCGGGCTTCCCCGGCACGGAGTACGCGGCCCTTACCGCCGCCGCGTGGGCGAAATCGCCGATCACCGAGCGCTTCCACATAGTCGGGTTCGACCCTCGTGGCGTCGGCGCCTCGACCCCGGCGCTCGACTGCTACACCGACGCCGAGCGCGAGCGCGACGCGAAGCTCTCCTCGATCCCCGCCGGCGTGGACGACTGGACCAAGCAGGAGACCCGCCGGCTCGTCGAGCAGTGTGCCGAGCGCTCCGGCGGCAAGCAGGTGCTCGCGCACGTCGGCACCCGCGACGCCGCGCGGGACATGGACGTGCTGCGCCAGGCCCTGGGTGACGCGAAGCTCTCCTTCGCGGGCTCCAGCTACGGCACCCGGCTCGGCGCCGTGTACGCGGAGATGTTCCCGAAGAGGGTCCGCGCGCTGGTGCTCGACGGGGCGATGGATCCGCTGAAGGGCAGCCACGAGCGACGCGTCCAGCAGGCCACCGGGATGCAGCGCTCGTTCGAGCGCATGGCCGCGTCGTGCGCCACCAAGCCGGACTGCCCGCTCGGCACCGACCCCGGCCGCGCCACCCGGGCCTTCCAGAACCTCGTCCGGCCGCTGATCGGCAAGCCCGCGCGGACGTCCGACGGGCGCGGGCTGACGTACGGTCAGGCGGTCGAGGGGATGATCGCCGCGATGTACAGCAAGGCGATCTGGCCCGCCGCGATCGCGGGCCTCGCCGAGCTGAAGGCCGGCAAGGGCGACACCCTGCTGAAGCTGCGCGACACCTACCACGGGCGGACCGCCGACGGCGTCTACCCCGACTCGCTCGAAGCCACGATGGCGATCAACTGCCTGGACGAGGATCGCCACACGCCGAAGGAGGAGACCGCGCTGAACCGGGCGTGGTTCAAGGCGGCGCCGTTCTCGGACCCCGGCCGCTCGGTCAAGGAGGCGCGCGACGGCTGCGAGTACTGGCCCGTCAAGCCGACGCTCGGCTACCCGTACGCCACCGGCATCAAGGGCCTGCCCGACACGCTGACGGTCTCCGTCACGGGCGACGCCGCGACGCCGCACGAGGGCGGCGTCAACCTGGCCAAGACGCTCGGCGGCAGCCTGCTCACCGTCGAGGGCGAGCAGCACGGCGCCCTGCTGGCCGGCAACGCCTGCGTCAACGAGGCCGTGGCCGCCTACCTCATCGACCTCGAGTCCCCGGCCGAAGGGGCCCGGTGCGAGCTCTGAGCAGGGTGGTGGCACGTCGAAGCAGCCGGCCGGGACCAGCCGCCACGGGGCCGGCGGCACGTTCCGGCGGCGCGGCGGTCGGCGCCGCCGGGCGGGCCCGCGCGTCTCGCCGCTCGTGGCATGGCGCCGCCACCGGGCGGCGGCCATCGCCGCCGGCCACGTCGCAGACCTCTGACACCCGAGATTCGTGACGTCCTCGACGCGGATGCGCTGGTCAGGCCCCAGCAAGCTCCTGCCGCCGCGCCATGGGCAGGAGCTTGTGAGCGGTGATCAGCGCGACACGTGCGGGTGTGCCGCTTCGGCAGGCCGCGGGCGAAGGGAAACGCGCTGTTTCAACGGCCACCGGCACCGGAAACGAAGGCGGGTCCGAGTCTTCGCCCCCGCCCTGGTGCGGCGTGGTGACCGATCAGGTGAGGTGGCGTTCCAGGGACTCCAGCTTGGACGTCATGCCGTCCGTGACCCCCTCCCGGAGGTCGGCCTTCAGCACCAGGCTCACCCGGGGCGCGACCTCCGCCACCGCGTCCACCGCGCGCTTGACGACGTCCATCACCTCGTCCCACTCACCCTCGATCGTGGTGAACATCGCGTCGGTGCGGTTGGGCAGCCCGCTGGAGCGGACCACCTGGACGGCGCGGGCGACGGGCTCGGCGACCCCTTCGCCGACGCCCAGCGGGGTGATGGAGAATGCGACGATCACTGCGTGCCTCCTGCGGTGAACCCGGGCTTTCCGACGGACCTGGTCGGGAGCCGCTCCAGCCGCTCCCGATCCTCCGCGCTCGGCCCGCCGGACCTGCCGGCGCCGCCCGAGCCTGGAGGTCTCGATCGTAACGGCGGCTCTGCGAAGAGCCACGACGCCGTCGAACGCCGTGGCCGCCGCTGACCACGCCCCCGAACGTCACCCGTGGTCGTGCTCTTCTTCCTCTTCCTCGCCGGGCTCCTCGGCCGGCTCCACGCCGAGCACGGCCTCGCGCGGCTCGATCTCGGTGATGTGGTCGACGAGCTGCAGCACGTGGTCGGGCTCGATGAGCCACTGCAGCGCGGAGGCGCCGGAGTCGTCGGAGGAGACGAGCTCGGCCTGCTCGGTGCGCTCCTCCTCGGTGAGATCGGCGTCGGGGTGCCGGATCTCGGCCAGCGCCGCCGCCTGCAATGCGTCCACATCGAGCACCTCGACGGTCAGCTCGACCGTGAGACGCAGGAACTTCGGTTCATCACTCATGGCGATGATGTTAGGGGAGCTTCCACTCCACAGGTGCCGCACCTTGCTGAACCAGCGACTCGTTGGCGCGGCTGAACGGCCGCGAGCCGAAGAAACCGCTGCGGGCCGACAGGGGCGAGGGGTGGGCGGACTCGACACGCGGCACGTCGCCGAGCATGGGCGCCAGGTTGCGCGCGTCGCGGCCCCACAGGATGGCGACCATCGGCTTGTCGCGCGCGACGAGGGCGCGGATGGCCTGCTCGGTGACCTGCTCCCAGCCCTTGCCCCGGTGGGAGGCGGGCTTGCCGGGCATCACGGTCAGCACCCTGTTGAGGAGCAGCACGCCCTGCTCGGCCCACGGCGTGAGGTCGCCGTTGGCCGGCCGGGGCAGGCCGAGGTCGCTTTCCATCTCCTTGTAGATGTTGACCAGGCTGCCCGGCAGCGGCCGCACGTCGGGCGCGACCGAGAACGACAACCCGACGGGGTGGCCGGGCGTGGGGTAGGGGTCCTGGCCGACGATCAGCACCTTGACGTCGTCGAAAGGCTGACTGAACGCACGCAGCACGTGCGCGCCTGCCGGGAGGTACTGCCTGCCCTCCGCGATTTCCTTGCGCAGGAACTCGCCCATCTGGGAGATCTGCGCGGCGACGGGCTCAAGCGCCCGCGCCCATCCGGCCTCGACGACTTCATGAAGGGGACGACCAGCCATGGCCGTGAAGCTTAGCCATGTCTGGTACGGCTTGCGGTCAAAACACGGGCGTCGGCCGTACCGGAATGATCACATTGGGCGGGCGCCCGCCTTCCTGCCGAAAGGTGGGCGCCCGCGGGGTCACTTGACCGAGCCGGCCATCATGCCCTGGACGAAGTACCGCTGGAATGCGAAGAACAGCACCAGTGGGATGATCAGCGACAGGAACGCGCCGGACGAGAGGATGTCGACGTTCGACCCGAACTGCCGCATCTGCGACTGCAGATACTTGGTCATCGGCTGGTTCCCGGTATCGGCGAAGACCAGCGCGATGAGCATGTCGTTCCACACCCACAGGAACTGGAAGATGCCCAGCGAGGCGATGGCCGGCTTGCCCAGCGGGAAGACCACCGACGCGAAGATCTTCCACTCCGACGCGCCGTCCATCCGCGCCGCCTCCAGCAGCGAGCTGGGGATGCCGACGAAGAAGTTGCGGAGCAGGAAGATCGCGAACGGCAGCCCGAACGCCACGTGGAACAGCACCACGCCGGCGATCGAGCCGAACATGTCGGCGGCGCCGTAGAGGGAGGCGACGGGGATCAGCGCGATCTGGATCGGCACGATCAGCAGCCCGACGACGACGAGGAACGCGGTGTCGCGGCCGCGGAAGTCCATCCACGCGAACGCGTACGCCGCCATCGCCGCGATGCCGATCACCAGGACCGTGGTCGGCACCGTGATCAGCACGGTGTTCCAGAAGGACGCCGTGAAGCCGCTGCCCAGCAGGTTGGCGTAGTTGCCGATGGTCAGCTCGGCCGGCTTGGTGAAGATCGTCCACCAGCCCTCGGCGTTGTTGACCTCCGACGTCCGCATGGAGACGACGAGCAGGCCCAGCGTCGGCACCAGCCAGAAGAGGCCGAGCAGCACCATCACGACCTGGACCGCCCCGCCGCCGAGGCGGTCGACGAGCCTGCCCGCGAGGCCCCTGCGCGGCGCTCCCGCCTTCGTTCCGGCCGGCGCCGCGGCCGTTGCCGTGCTCACGTGCCCCTCTCCGTCGGATCCCGCGGCGTCCGGCTGCGCGACCGGCGTACCGGGCCTGTCGATGGGCTCGCTCACGTGTCCTCCCTCCTGAACCTGCGGATGTTCATGATCATGAAGGGGAGGACCAGGATGAGCAGGAAGATGGCCAGCGCGCTGCCCAGGCCCTGGTTGTTGCCGCCGCCGAACGACACGCGCCACATCTCCAGCGCGACCACGTTCGCCTGTGGCTGGACCGAGGCCGGCGCGATGATGAAGACCAGGTCGAACACCTTCAGCGTATTGATGATCATCGTCACGAAGACGACGAGCAGCACCGGCGAGAGCAGCGGCACCGTGATTCTGCGGAACACCTGCCATTCGGTCGCGCCGTCGATGCGGGCCGCCTCCAGCGCGTCACGCGGGATCGCCGCCAGCCCGGCCGCGATCAGCACCATGGCGAAGCCGGCCCACACCCAGACGAACGCGCCGATGATCGCCGGGGTGATGAGCGTGGGGCCGAGCCAGCTCAGCCCGCCGTAGGCGGCCTCGAAGTTCGACGCGGGCAGCCGTACGACGTAGGAGCCGGCGGGCAGCCCCGCGAAGCTGAAGGAGCCGTCCTCGGCCGTCGTCGCGGTCGCGGCGACCTGGCCGTCGCGCACCGCCTCGACGGTCATGCCGGGCAGGCCCTTCTCGGCGCCGTCGACCGCGTTGTTGGTGCCCCCGCCTCCGGGGGTGAAGTCGAACCACACGGTGCCCGAGAGCCCGTCGCCGGCCGCGGGGGCCTTGGCGGGCTGCGCGTCGCCCGGCAGCAGTTCCGGCTTGACGCCCACGATGGGGACCAGCACCGGCTGGCCCGCCTGGGCGGGCTGCTTGGTGACGACGGCGCCGCCCTGGTCGGCGACCGGAGACTGGTCGCCCCCGCGCGGGCGGGCCTCCGGGTAACCCTGCGAGGAGGAGAACGTGTCGTGCACCGTGGTGAGCACGGCGTTGGCCAGGCCCTTGTCGGGGCTCTCCTCGTAGACGAGCCGGAAGATCACGCCGGCCGCCATCAGCGAGACGGCCATCGGCATGAAGACGATCAGCTTGAACGCCGTCGCCCACCTGATCCGCTCGGTCAGCACCGCGAAGATCAGGCCGATCGTGGTGACCACGATGGGCGCGACCACCACCCAGATCAGGTTGTTGCGGATGGTGGTGAGGGTGCCGGCGTCGCTGAAGATCGTGGTGTAGTTGCCCAGCCCCACGAATCCGGTGCCCGTCGCGTCGAACAGGCTCCTGAAGACGGAGTAGACGATCGGATAGATCACCCAGATGCCCAGCAGCAGCGCCGCCGGGAGGAGGAAGGCGATGGCGACCGCCGGGGAGGGGCCGAGGCGTCGCTTGCGTTGGGGGGTTTCAGCCGGTCCGGTGGAGGGCCCGCCCGCGACGTCCGCGGGCGGGTCCTGCGGGCCGTCCAACCGTTCGGTCACGGCCTTACCTCTTTACTTCCAGGCCTTCTTGGCCTCGGCTTCGAGCGCCTCCTGGGCGCCCTTGACGTCGGTCGGGTCGCGCAGGAAGTCCTGCAGCACCTTCCACTCGCCCTTGCCGTCGGTGCCGCCGAACGCGCTCGGCGCCAGGTCGGACATGTCGTAGCGGACGGTGTCACCGGCCGAGACGATCGTCTGGCCGAGCTGCTTGGTCAGCTCGTCGGGGTAGTTGTCGGGGGAGACGTTCTTGTTGGGCGACAGGTAGCCGGGCAGCTTGGCCCAGACCTCGCCGCCCTCCTTGGAGGCCAGGAACTGCAGCAGGGCCATGGCGCCGGGGGAGTCCTTCATGGCCACCGCGACGTCGCCGCCGAGCACGACCGGAGCGGTGTCACCGACCTTGGGGAACGGGAAGTATTTCGCCTCCTCGCCGACCTTGGCGCCCGACTGGTCAGCCTCGACGGCCACGAAGTCGGCCTCGATGACCATGGCGGCCTTCTTGGTGCCGTAGACCTTGCTCACGCAGGTGGGGAAGTCGGTCTGCATGGTGCCGGAGACACCGTCGACCAGGAACTCCTTCTTGCTCACGATCTGCTGGATCTTCTCGAGCGCGGTGGCCACGGTGGGGTCGGTCCACGGGATCTCGTGCTTGGAGAGCTTGTCGTAGTTCTCCGGGCCCGCGGTGGAGAGGTAGACGTTCTCGAACAGGTCGGTCAGCGTCCAGCCGGAGGCGCCGCAGAAGGAGAACGGCGGCGTGCCGGAGTCGGCGACGGTCTGTGCGGCCTTGACCAGTTCGTCCCAGTTGGTCGGCGCCTGTACGCCCGCGTCCTCGAACGCCTGCGAGCGGTACCAGACCAGCGACTTGTGCGCCGCCTTGATCAGCACGCCGTACACCTTGTCGTCGGCGGAGCCGAGCTCCTTCCAGTAGGGGGTGTAGTTGGTGTCGATCTCCTTGATGACGGCGTCGTTCAGCGGCTTGAGCGCGTCCTGGTCGGCGTACTGCTGGACCAGGCCGGGCTGCGGCAGGATCGCCACGTCGGGCGGGTTGCCGCCCTGGATGCGGGGGCCGAGGTAGGCGCCGGTGTCCTCGCCGGTGGAGGCGTAGGTGACCTTGGCCCCGGTCTTGTCGGTGAAGGCCTTGAGCACCTGCTCGAAGTTCTTCTGCTCGGCCCCGGTCCACTTGGCCGCTACCTCGAGCGTCACGCCTTCGAGCGTCTTGTCGCCGCCGGTGGCCGGCGCCGACCCCGAGGCGGTGGGCTCCGTCGTCGTCGGCGCGTTGCCGCAGGCGGCGACCGCTACCGCGAGCCCGGCCAGGATCGCTGCTGCTCTGCTTCTTCGCATGGCTGCCTCACTGGGTTCTGATGATCTCTTCGAGTTCGGACTTCATGGAGGCCGCGACGTCGTCGGCGGACTCGGTGTGGGGGTTGGCGAGAGCCTTGGCGACCGAACTGGCGATCACCAGGCTCAACTGGTTGTAGTTGGCGCTGACCGGCCGGGTCTTGGCGGCGAGAATGCTCTCCTTGAGCACCGGCAGGTAGGGGAAGCGCTTGATCAGGGCAGGGTCGTCGTAGAGCTCGGTCCACACGGGCGGGAACGAGCCCTCGGTGAGCACCCGGCGTTCGTTCTCCAGGCTCGTGAAATAGCGGATGAACTCCTGCGCGGTGTGCTGGTGCTTGGAGAAGGCGCTGATGGCCAGGTTGGCGCCGCCCAGCGTGCTCGACCCCGGGCCGTCGAGCCCGGGCAGCCTGGTCACCGCGACCTTGTCGCCCAGCTCGGCCTTCGCGGGGCCGTACGCGTGGGGCCAGTTGCGGGCGAAGGCCAGCCTGCCCTCCTGGAAGGCCAGGCGCGACTCCTCCTCCTTGTAGTTCAGCGACTCTTCGGGGATCCAGCCCTCGCGCAGCCCTTGAAGCAGGAAGTCGAGGGCGGTCTCGCCCCGGGCGGGGTCGAGGGTCACCTCTTTGCCGTCGCGGCTGACGATCTGGCCGCCGGCTGATTGCACGGCCTCGCTGAAGTTGACCGTGAGCCCTTCGTACGCCAGGAACTGCCCGGCATAGCCATCTATGTCATGCTTTTTCGTGATCTTTCGTGCTTGGTCGCGAAGCTCGGCCCACGTCCTCGGCGGCTTGCCGACCAGGTCGGTCCGGTAGTAGAGCAGCCCCGCGTTGCTCGTGTAGGGGACGGCCCAGAGCTTGCCCTTGTAGACAGCCGTCTCCACGACCGGCGGCAGGAACCTGTCGAGCGGGAACAACCCGCGCTCCAGGGGGATGATCCAGCCGTTCTCCGCGAATTCGGCGGTCCACACCACGTCGAGCCCGAGCACGTCGTAACGGCTGCTCTGCGCCTGGAGGTTGGCCGCCATCTGGGCGCGCTGCTCGTCGGCGGCCTCGGGCAGTTCCAGCAGCGTCACCTTCTCGGCCGGATGGGCCTGGTTCCAGCGGTCCAGCAGGGGCTGCAGGTATGCCGTGGTGTCGCGTCCGGTGGCGAACGTGATGGGCCCGGTGCCGCCCGTCCCCGTCGCGCCGCCGCCCTCGTCGCCCGCCGCCGCGCACCCGGCCGTGAGGACCACGGCCAGCAGGAGCAGGAGCGGGCGAAGCACTCTGTTTCCTCCGGGTGTTCAGAGGGTTTACATACGTGTTAGGTAGATGCATTCATGTTATGCACAGCGGTAATCTGTAGGTCAACAGATATCTTCGTAACGCATGCGTAACACAGCGGGGAGGTGGGGCGGTGCGGCTTCACCTGCTGGCGCTCCTGGCGAAGGAGCCGGCTCACGGCTACGAGCTCAAACAAGCTCTCGAGCAGACCTTCGGCAGTGCCTATCCCTCCCCCAACATCGGCCAGGTATACGTGACGCTCGGCAGGCTGGAGAAGGACGGCCTGGTCAGGGCGGTGGACGTCGAGCAGTCCAACCGGCCCAACAAGAAGGTCTACTACCTGACGGCCAAGGGCCGCGACCACCTCACCACCTGGGTCGACGAGCCCACCGAGGGGCCGAGGGTGCGCGACGAGTTCTTCATGAAGCTCGTCCTCGCCCCGCTGACCGGCATCGCCGACCGCATGGCGCTGATCAACAGGCAGCGCCGCCACTACCTGTCGCTCATGAGCGACCTCAACGACCTCCTCAACCGCACGTCCCCGTCCGACCGGGTGGCGATGCTGCTCATCGAGGGCGCCATGCTCCACCTCCAGGCGGATCTTGACTGGCTGGAACGTTGCCAGGAGGATCTGGCATGAGCGCCGTGCTGAAAACGGTCAATCTGGTCAAAATCTACCAGGATGGTGCCATCCCGGTGCCCGCCGTGCGCGGGGTGGACCTGCAGGTCGAGCCGGGCGAGTTCGTCGCGATCATGGGTCCGTCCGGCTCGGGCAAGTCCACGCTCGTCCACATGCTGGGCGGGCTCGACGCGAGGACGAGCGGCGAGATCTGGCTCGACGGCAAGCGCGTCGACACCCTCTCCGAGAGCGCGTGGGCGCTGCTGCGGCGCAAGAAGGTCGGGTTCGTCTTCCAGTTCTTCAACCTCGTCGCCAACATGACCGTCGGAGACAACGTCGAGCTGCCCGCCCTGCTGGCCGGGGTCTCGCCCAAGGTGGCCCGCGAGCGCCGGGAGAGCCTGCTCGGCGCGCTCGACCTGACCGACAGGGCCGACGCCGCGCCCGCCCAGCTCTCCGGCGGCGAGCAGCAGCGGGTGGCGCTGGCCAGGGCGCTGGCCAACCAGCCCAGCCTGCTGCTGGCCGACGAGCCCACGGGCAACCTCGACAGCCGCAACACGCGCGACGTGCTCCGCCTGCTCGGCAAGGTGCACAAGGAGGGCCAGAGCATCGTCATGGTCACCCACGACGCCCGCGTGGCCGCGCTGGCCGACCGGGTGGTCTCGCTGTTCGACGGGGAGGTCGTCGACGACGGCCGCATCGCCCGCAGGCGCAGGGGCACCGCCGGCGAAGTGATCGACCTCCGATGAGCGACCGGTGAGCGACCGATGAGCGCGGAGGAGCGGTGAGCGACCGATGAGCACCGCGCTGGCGGGCAGCCGGTGGATCAGGGCCGACCTGCGGGCCAGGAAGGGCCAGGCGGTGCTGACGGTGCTGGCCGTGGCCGGCATCGTGGCCGCGCTGATCACCGCGGCCACCCTCCTGGAGGACGGCACCAACCCGTGGCGGAGCCTGTCGGCCCAGAGCGACGGCGCCCATGTGTGGTTCTACACCGGTGACAGCCCCGAGGTCGCTCTCGGGGGCATCGACGGCGTGACGCAGATCGCGGGCCCGTACCGCTCGGCGCCCGTGACCGTGGCCCAGGACGGCAAGCGGGAGCCCGCGGCGCTGCGCGCGATGCCGGCCGAGCCGGCGCGGGTGGCGCACCCGCTGGTGGCCGAGGGCAACTGGCTCGACGCCGCACAGCCGGACGGCGTGGTCGTCGAGCGGTCCTTCGCGTCCTCGCTGCGGCTGGGGGTCGGCGCGCCTTTCACGATCATCGCGCTCAGCGGCGAGCGCCACACCCTGTACGTACGCGGCGTCGCCGACACCGCCGAGCACGGCTTCTACCCCGAGTGGACGCCCGGCCTGGCCTACGTGCTGCCCGAGATGCTCGACCGGATCGAGCCCATGATGGGCCGCAGCGAGTGGGTGACCGGGCTGCGCCTGGCCGATCCCGACGCCGCGCAGGTCGTCTCCCAGCGCGTGGTCGTCATGCTGGAGGACCAGCTCCAGCGCGTCTACACCTGGCGCGAGGTCAGGGGCGCCATGGAGCTGGACAACCGGCTGCTCGGCACGCTGCTGGCGTTGTTCGGGGTGGTCGGGCTGGTGGCGGCCGCGCTCGCGCTGGCCAACGCGGCCGGCGGCCGGGTGCTCGGCCAGCTGCGCGACCTGGCCACGCTCAAGTCGATGGGCTTCACCAGGGGCCAGATCACGCTGCTGCTGGTGGTCGAGCACGGCGCGCTCGGCCTGCTCGGGGTCGCGCTCGGCGCGCTGGCGGGCTGGGGGGTGATGGCGGCGGTGCTCGGCCCGACCTCCGTGGCGCCGGTGCCGGTGCTGGCCATCGTCGCGGGCACCGCGCTGGTGGTGCTGGCCGCGGTGGGGCTGCCCGCGTGGCGCGGGGGCCGCACTCCGCCGATCCCCGCGGCGCCCGCCTCGCCGCCGCGCGGCCACCTGTCCAGGCTGGCCAGGCTCGCCCTCCTCGTACGCCTCCCGCCCGCCCTCGTCCTCGGCACCAGGGACGCCTTCACGAGGCGGGTGCCGGCGTTCCTGACGGCGTTCGGGCTGGCCGTGCCGATGATGATGATCACGATCGGCCTCGGCGTGTGGGCCACGCTCGACAACTTCCTCAGCCATCCCGAGCAGGTCGGCCAGCACGCCGGCCTGTACGTCAGGCCGGGCAAGCTGGAGGCGGCCGAGGCCAGGCGCATCGCCGAGCGCGACAAGGACGTGGCCGCGGTCTATCCGGGCACCGACGTGAACGCCCTGGCGCCGGGGGAGGCCCGCTCGGTGCGGGTGCGGGCCGTCGGCAGCTCCACGCAGCCCTACCCGTTCCCCGTGGTCGAGGGCCGCAGGTACGCCCGCCAGGGCGAGGCCGTCGCCGGGCAGGGCCTGCTCGACCTGCTCGGGATCAGGATCGGCGACCGGGTGCGGCTGACCGTGGGCGGCTCGCCGCTGATCGTCAGGATCGTCGGCAGGACCGTCGAGCCCGACCAGGACGGCGTGGTGCTCTCGGTGGGGCTGGACAGCCTGGCCGCCAAGGACTCCGTGCCGCCGGAATACTACGCGCTGGCGCTCAGGCCGGGCGCCGACCGGGCGGAGGTGCGCGGCCGGCTGCTGGCCGAGTCGGCCGAGGGCCTCGACGTGCAGGCCGCGGTCAACCCGGCGGACCGCCTGTCGATCATCAGGGTCGTGATCGTGGCGCTGATCGCGGTGCTGGCCCTGATCGGCCTGGCCAACCTGCTCACCGCGAGCGCGCTCGGCCTGCGTGACCACGCCTTCGACCTGGCCGTGCTGAAGGCCATGGGCCTGACGCCCCGGCAGGTCATGGCCACGCTCGTGACCGGCACCGGCCTGCTGGTCGTGCTCGGCGTCGGCGCGGGCGCCGCCGCCGGCGCCTCCGTCGTCACGGGGCTGATCGACCTGCAGGGCCACACCAGCGGGGTGGGCGCCGGCATCGGCCGGCCGCCCTCGCCGCTGACGCTGGCCGTCGCCGTGGTGATCGCCGTGGGCACGGCCCTCGCGGTCGCGCTGATCCCGGCCCGCCGCGCGGCCCGCGCCCAGGTGCCCGTCACCGCGCGCTGACGGCCCCGGTGCCCCTCACCGCGCGCTGACGGGCCCGCTCACCGAGCCTGCCCGCGCGGACTCCTCCCGCTTCAGCGCGAACCAGTAGAACCCGTGCCCCGGCAGCGTGAGCAGGTAGGGCAGCTCGCCGATCGGCGGGAACCGCACCCCGCCGCGCGCCTCGACGGGGACCATGCCCTCGAAACGCCGCAGGTCGAGCTCGACCGGCTGCGGGAACTTCGACAGGTTGTTGACGCACAACATCGCGTCGTCGCGGTCCTCGCGCACGTAGGTGAGCACCGAGGGGTTCGACGACCACATTTCGGTGTACGCCCCGACGCCGAACACCGGGTGCCTGCGCCGGATCTCCAGCATCTTGCGGGTGAAGTGCAGCAGCGAACCCTCATGGCGCTGCTGGGCCTCCACGTTGACCGCCTGGAAGCCGTAGATCGGGTCCATGACCGCGGGCAGGTAGAGGCGCCCGGGGTCGGCGTTGGAGAAGCCGGCGTTGCGGTCGGGGCTCCACTGCATCGGCGTACGGACCGAGTCGCGGTCCTCCAGCCAGATGTTGTCGCCCATGCCGATCTCGTCGCCGTAGTAGATGACGGGCGAGCCCGGCAGGCTCAGCAGCAGCGCCGTGAACAGCTCGATCCGGTCCCTGTCGTTGTCGAGCAGCGGGGCGAGCCGGCGCCGGATGCCGAGGTAGGCCCGCATGCGCGGGTCCTTGGCGTACTCGTTGTGCATGTAGTCGCGTTCTTCCTCGGTCACCGTCTCGAGCGTGAGCTCGTCGTGGTTGCGCAGGAAGATGCCCCACTGGGCCGACTCGGGAAGCTTCGGCGTGCGCGACATGATCTCGGAGATCGGCTCGCGGGTCTCCTTCTTCACCGCCATGTAGATGCGCGGCATCAACGGGAAGTGGAAGGCCATGTGGCACTCGTCGCCGCCCGTGGTGGGGTCGCCGAAGTATTCGACGACGTCCTCGGGCCAGCCGTTGGCCTCGGCCAGCAGCACCCGGTCGGGGTAGAGCCGGTCGACCTCCGCGCGGATCTTCTTCAGGTAGGCGTGCGTCTCCGGCAGCCCCGCGCAGGCCGTGCCCTCGCGCTCGAACAGGTAGGGAACCGCGTCCAGCCGGAACCCGTCGATGCCGAGGTCGAGCCAGAACCGCAGCACCTCCAGCATCGCCTCCTGCACGGCCGGATTGTCATAGTTCAGGTCCGGCTGGTGGTGGAAGAAGCGGTGCCAGTAGTACTGCTTGCGCACCGGGTCGTAGGTCCAGTTGGACTCCTCGGCGCCGACGAAGATGATCGGCGCGTCCGGATAGGCGCCGGGGTGGTCGGACCACACGTAGAAGTCGCCGTACGGCCCCTCGGGGTCGTGCCGGGACGCCTGGAACCAGGGGTGCCGATCGCTGGTGTGGTTCATCACGAGGTCGGTGATGATCCGCAGGCCGCGCTCGTGCGCCCGCTCGATCAGATGGACGAAATCGCCCAGATCGCCGAAGTCCGGCAGGATCTTCATATAGTCCGAAATATCGTAACCGCCGTCGCGCAGCGGCGACTCGTACAGCGGCAGCAGCCACAGGCAGTCCACGCCGAGCCACTCGAGATAGCCGAGCTTCTCGATGAGACCGCGCAGGTCGCCGGTGCCGTCGCCGTTGGAGTCCTTGAACCCCCGGACGAGGACCTCGTAGAACACCGCCCGCTTGTACCAGGCTGGATCCTCCGAGACGAACGCCTCGGAGATCGGCTCCGGTGTTGGGGATGCGTTGATCATATGTCGCTCACAGGAAGAGATGTGGGCAGGACGAAGTCACCGGTTGCCCCGGCGTTCTTATCTGGTGACCGCGCCGCCTGGAGTCGTCATCCCTGCGAACCCCATGCCCATGAACGAGACCGGATTTGTGATCTGGTGCCCGTTTGTGCGGCGCTTACGGGCCGAACACTACCAGCCCGTTGGCTTTCCGGAACCCGCTTCTGCTGTGCGGGGTTGATACCCGAGAGATCGGTATGTAATCACCCTGTTACCCAGAGTTCACTAAAAAGGTGGAGCGACGTCCGAGAGGTCGTTCTCGAAGTCGCTCAGCCAGAGCCCGAAAAGCACCAAACCGCGCACCCAGAAGCGATCGTTCCACCCGTTGAACCTGGTCAGCGCGTCGGGGCCGCCCGCGATCACCTCGTGCAGCTCGTCCGACAGCAGACCCGGGACCCGGCTCACAAGGGTCTCCAGCATCCGGTGCGAATAATTTCGGGCAGGAACGGCCGTCGACCGCAGCGGCACCCGCCGCAGCGGCTGCTTGACGACGTTGGTCGACGGCAGCGCGGCGACCCGCGGGTTGGCCGCGTACAGCACCTCGCGGTAGAAGCGGCCCTTGTCTTTTCTGGCCACGCCGACCGACAGCGCCGCGTCGAAGAAGGCCGGATGGATGAACGGCGCCGCGAACGACGCCTCAGGGCCCACCAGGTTGACCGCCGAGCGCGCGATGCCCCGCACGGTCCTGGTGTGCAGCACCGACAGCGGCAGCTCGGCCCGGTGCCCGTGGAGCATGGACGTGGCCGCCAGGAACTGCTCGCGGACGGTCTCCTCCATCCACTCCGCCGCCGCCTTGGACAGGAACGGCTGCGACGGCGCGCCCAGCGACAACGACCTCAGCACGGCGGCCGAGCGCTCGGCCTGGGTCCTGGCCTCCAGGGCGGCCCCGCTGACCATGAAGTTCTTCAGCAGCGGCCCGCCCGCCAGGCCGTCGATCAGCATGCGGCCGGATCCGTGCACCTCCTTGGCGAAGGGGGCGTACCAGGCGTGGTGGGGCGTCAGGTATTCGAGCCTGCGCGCCACGTCGACCGCGTCGGCGGGATAGTCGGCGGGGTCCTGAGTGATCACCCTGTGCGGGATGCCCAGCTCCCTGGTGATCGACCGGGCGAACGCGATGTCGGTGTCGGTGCCGTCGTCGGGACTGGTGGTCCACGACTCGACGTCGGCCCCGCGGGCCTTGGCCACGCTCGCCAGCAGGCGCGAGTCGTAGCCGCCGCTGACCGGCACGAGCAGCTTGCGCCCTTCGTAGCCGGCGTACACGTCGTGCAGGAGCTCCACGATCTCGTGAGGGCTGATCCACGCCTCGTAGGGCTCGGTGCGCAGCCAGCGCGGCAGCCTGCGCTCGATCATCGGCCTGTCGTGCTCGAACACCAGCGCGCTCGACCCCGGCAGGCGCTTGACCTCGGTGTACGGGGTCGCCTCGCCCATCGGGAACGTCGCCTGGATGATCGAGGCCCACGCCGCCCAGTCGATCTCGATCGGCACCAGGCTGAGCAGCGGCTGGATCAGGGACGAGAAGTAGACCGCGTCGCCGTGGCGCACGTAGTAGACGTCGACCAGCCCCAGCGCCCCCGTGTGGAGCGTCACTCGGCGGCCGTCGCCGATCAGGCCCGGCGTCTCGTACGTCTCCGCCACAGCCATCCAGTCGTCCGGCCCGGCGGGCTTGCGCTCGCCCCAGGAGAACGCGAACGCCCCGTCGGCGCGGTGGTAGGGCGGCAGCGGCGTGGAGCTGAACAGTGCGGCCTCGGCCGTCTGGAGCGCCGGCCGGACCCTCGGGCCCGCGGCGGTCAGCTTGCCGAGCATGGCGGTGTCGATCCGGCCGAGAGCGCCGCATACGTAGGGCCGCACGTTGAACTGCACCGGATCTCATCCCTTCGAGACGCTTCCTGCAAAAGAGTATCCTTTGCCGGGCCGAGAGAGCGGAGGGCCGGTTGTCTACTGAGCTGGAAAGCACGCGGAGGGCGTTGCGGGATGCCGTGGCGCAGGCCGAGCGCGCCGCCGAGCTGGCCAGGCTGCTGGACGCCGCCCAGGCCAAGCTGGCGGCGGCCGAGCAGAGCGCCGAGGAGGCCAGGGCGCTGGCCGAGCAGCTGGGCGAGGCCGAGGAACGGCTGGAGGCCGAGCGGGCGGCGGCCGACAAGCTGCGCAAGGAGCTGGCCGAGCAGCGCTTCCAGGCCGAGGTGGCCAACTGGAAGCTGTCCTCGATCAAGGTCGCGCGGTGGAACCGGCTCGGCGACGCCATCAAGAGCGGCAAGAGCAACCCCATGCGGCTGGCCAAGGGCCTCAGGGGCGCCGCCAAGCCGGTCAAGCGGCCGTCCGCGCCCAAGCGCAAGCCCGTCGCCGGCGCGGGCAAGGCCAAGGACGAGCGCCCGGGAGCGGCGTTCCAGGCCACCAGCACCACCAGGACGCTCGGCGGCGCCTCGTTCAAGCTCAAGCCGTTCCGGGTGCCGACCGGCCCCAACACGCGGCCCCACCTGACGGCGGCGGTGATCGCCGATCCGCACGCCGAGGCGCTGCTGCGCTACGAGTGGCGGCAGACGACCGGCTTCACGCCGCGCGACTTCGCCAGGGTGCTCCCGCTGGAGGTGCCCCACCTGCTCGTGGTCGAGTCCGTCACGCAGGGCCCCTGGGCCGAGGAGATCGCCGGCGAGCCCGGCGACGGCCTCAAGGCGCTGCTGGCCTGGTGCGCCGAGCGCGGCATCCGCACGGTCTTCTGGCACACGGGTGGCGACGTGGCCGCCTACGCAGCGGCGTCCGAGCTGTTCGAGCACCGCTTCACGACCGACCTGACCGTGGCGTGGCCGCGGCTGCAGTTCGGGGTGCAGCCCCGGGTGCACAACCCGCTGCCGCTGGCGGGCGGGCGCATCGACCGGGTGCTCACGCTCGACCAGCTCCTGCCCGGCCACCTGGCCTACCCCGACGTGCTGACCTCCTACCGCTGGCCGGCCGCGGCCGACTGCCCGCCGGGCACGCCCCAGTGGCGGCTGGCCGAGATCGCCGCCTGCGGCACGCCCATCGGCACCGAGCCCGATGCGCGGCGGGCGCACGTGGCGCTGCGCAGGGCGTACCAGATGGGCACGATGACCGAGCGGATCGACGAGCTGCTCGACGCGATCGGCCTGCCCAGCGCCCGCGCCACGCTCAACACCTCCGTCCTGCTGCCCATCCTCGACCCCTACCTGATGGAGCACGCGCTGGCGCAGGTCGCCAAGCAGTCGGGCGTCGACCAGCTCATCGTCGTCGGGCCGCCGGAGGCCGAGCTGCGGGCCCGCGACGTGCTGCCCGACGTGGACGTGATCTACCGCAGGCCGCAGCCGTCGATGACCGAGGGCGCGATGCTCAACGCCGGCATCGACCTGTGCGAGGCCGACCTGGTGGCGGTCATGGACCCCCGCGACGTCTATGGCTCCCACTACCTGTCCGACCTGCGGCGGGCGTTCCTGTTCAGCACCGCCGACATCGTCGGCAAGGCCGCCTACTACGCCCACCTGCGCAAGCCGCAGGCCACGCTGCTCAAGCAGCCGGACGCCGAATACTCCTACCTTCCCGAGATCGCCGGCGCGACCCTGCTCGCGCGCAGGAACACGCTGCGCGAGCTGCGGTTCGCCGACCTCACCGACGGGTGGGACGAGGTGCTGATGCGGCAGTGCCGCACCGACGGGATCAAGGTCTTCTCGGCCGACCGGTTCGGTTACGTGCGCGTACGCGACGAGGACCGCTGGCTGCTGGGCGCCGCCCTCCTGGTCGAGTACGGCTCCGCCGAGCCGCACGCCCTCATCTGAGGCCGTCCTCATGACGCCCGGCGAGCTGGCCGAGGTGCTGGGGGAGCCGCCGGCGCCCGAGGGGACGTGGGAGCGGGAGGCCGCGTACGTCTCGGCGGCCGCGCTGAGGCGGCGCGTCCCGCCCGCGACGCTCGCCGCCCGGGTACGCGAGCTCGGCGGGGTGTCGCACGTGGACGTGCGGGAGAACGGGTTCCTGCGGATCGTCGTGAGCGTGCCGGGCGAGCTGGTCGAGTCGGTGGAGCCGCTGGACATCCCCGATCCCGGGTGGCCTGACTTCCCGCGCACCTGGGACAACCCCGGTTTCGTGGTGCGTTACGGGCACGCGCGGGCCTGCGCGGTGCGGCGGTGGGCCCGCGAGCTGGGGGTGCCGTCCGGTGGCTTCCCCGCCGGGCTGCCGGCCGATCCGTACGACCGGCGGGTGCTGCGGGTGCTGGCCGAGCTGCCCGGGCGGCTGGCGAGCCGGGATCCCAGGTGGGAGGCGTACCTCGTGCGGCTGGCGCTGGCCTATCACGACGCGCACGAGCACGCGCCCGCCGTGCCGATGGGGGACGCCCCTGCGGAGCAGGTGCACACGGCGCGGGTGCGGCTGGCGGAGGCGGTCGGCAGGGTGCTCATCGGGCCCGATCGGTTGTGATTGCTCACAAAATATCCGGCCAAACGGCGAAATGACGTAAAAATATCCCTTCTGATGCTTGATCGCGTCTCGATCCGTGGTCACGAGTCCTGGGAGGGGTGGCGGTTCCGATAGCCTCGATCGGGTGAGTCGATACGTCCATCCCGCCGGGGACCGCCACGCCGAGATGATGCCCCACGAGCGCCCGCCGCTGGCGCCCGCCGACATCAACCGCATCAACCCCGCGATCTGGCCCCGAACGTCGACGCGCGCCGCGGAAGGCGCGCTCACCGTCGGCGGCGTGGACGTCCGCGACCTGGCCCGCGATCACGGCACCCCGCTCTACGTCCTCGACGAGGACGACGTGCGCTCGCGCATGCGCGACTACGCCACGGCGTTCGCCGACTCCGACGTCCACTACGCCGGCAAGGCGTTCCTGTGCAAGGAGATCGTGCGCTGGCTGCGCGACGAGGGTCTCGGGCTCGACGTGGCCAGCGGCGGTGAGCTGGCCGTCGCGCTGAGCGTCGGGTTCCCGCCGGGGCGCATCACGATGCACGGCAACAACAAGTCCGCCGCCGAGCTGACCAGGGCGCTGGAGGCGGGGGTCGGGCACATCGTGGTCGACTCGTTCGAGGAGATCGCCCGCCTCGGCTACCACGCCGAGCGGCTCGGCAAGCGGCCCAAGGTGATGGTCAGGGTGACCACCGGAGTCGAGGCGCACACCCACGAGTTCATCGCGACGGCCCACGACGACCAGAAGTTCGGGTTGTCACTCAACTCCGGCGCCGCCGCGGAGGCCGTACGCCGCATCCTCGCGCTGCCGCAGCTCGAGCTGGTCGGGCTGCACTCGCACATCGGCTCCCAGATCGTCGACACCGCCGGGTTCGAGGTGGCCGCGCGCCGGCTGGCCACCCTCCTCGTGCAGATCAAGGACGAGCACGGCGTGGTGCTGCCCGAGCTCGACCTGGGCGGCGGCTACGGCGTCGCCTACGTCGACGGCGACGAGGCGCCCGACATCAAGGAGCTGGCCGACGGCCTGCGCGAGATCGTCACCAAGGTCTGCGTCGACGCGGGCCTGCCCGTGCCGCGCCTCACGGTCGAGCCCGGCCGCACGATCGTCGGCCCCGGCGGCATCACCCTCTACGAGGTCGGCACCGTCAAAGACGTCGAGGGCCTGCGCACCTACGTGAGCATCGACGGCGGCATGAGCGACAACGTGCGCACGGCCCTCTACGGCGCCGAGTACACCGCGGTGCTGGCCAGCCGCGAGAGCCAGGGCCGGCCCATGCTCAGCCGCCTGGTCGGCAAACACTGCGAGAGCGGCGACATCATCGTGCGCGACTGCCACCTGCCCGCCGACCTCGCCCCCGGCGACCTGATCGCGGTGGCCGCGACCGGCGCCTACTGCCGTTCGCTGGCCAGCAACTACAACTACCTGCCCCGACCCGCCGTGGTGGCCGTGTCGCGCGGCGAGTCCCGCGTGATCGTGCAGGGTGAGACCGAGGACGACCTGTTGAGGGGGCAGCTGTGAAACCGCTGAAAGTGGCGCTGCTGGGCTGCGGCGTCGTCGGCACCCAGGTCATCCGGCTCATGCACGAGCAGGCCGGCGACCTGGCCGCCCGCATCGGCGCCCCGCTCGAGCTGGCCGGCGTCGCCGTGCGGCGGCTGGGGCGCAAGCGCGACGTCGAGGTCGGCCCCGAGCTGCTCACCACCGACGCCGAGGCGCTGGTGACCCGCGACGACGTCGACATCGTGATCGAGGTCATCGGCGGCATCGAGCCGGCCCGCTCGCTGATCGTCGCCGCCCTGTCGGGCGGCAAGTCGGTGGTGACCGCCAACAAGGCGCTGCTGGCCGAGGACGGCGCGAGCCTGTACGAAGCCGCCCGCCAGGGCAACGGCGACCTCTACTTCGAGGCCAGCGTGGCCGGCGCCATCCCGCTGCTGCGCCCCCTGCGCGAGTCGCTGGCGGGCGACCACGTCAAGCGGGTGCTGGGCATCGTCAACGGCACCACCAACTACATCCTCGACAAGATGGACACCACGGGCGCGTCGTTCACCGACGCCCTGGAGGAGGCGCAGACCCTCGGCTACGCCGAGGCCGACCCGACGGCCGACGTCGAGGGCTTCGACGCCGCCGCCAAGGCCGCCATCCTGGCCGGGCTCGCCTACCACAGCCGCGTCACGGCCGCCGAGGTGCACCGCGAGGGCATCACCGAGATCACCGCCACCGACGTCGCCTCCGCCAAGGACATGGGCTACGTCATCAAGCTGCTGGCCATCTGCGCCCGCTCCGACGACGGCCGCTCCTTCGGGGTGCGGGTCCACCCGGCGATGATCCCCAGGTCGCATCCGCTGGCCGGGGTGCGCGAGGCGTACAACGCGGTCTTCGTCGAGGCCGAGTCGGCGGGGCAGCTCATGTTCTACGGCAAGGGCGCCGGTGGCGCGCCGACGGCGTCCGCCGTGCTCGGTGACCTCGTGGCCGTGGCCCGCAACCGCCTGGCCGGCACCCGCGGGCCCGACGAGTCCACCTACGCCGACCTGGCCGTGCACCCCATGGGGGAGACCGTCACGCGCTGCCACGTGGCTCTCGACGTGGCCGACAAGCCCGGCGTGCTGGCGCGGGTGGCGGAGCTGTTCGCCAAGCACGACGTGTCCATCCAGACGGTGCGCCAGGAGGGCCACGGCGACGACGCCCAGCTCGTCATCGTCACCCACCGCGCCACCGACGCCGCGCTGTCGGCGACCATGGAGGGGCTGCGCGAGCTCGACATCGTCCGCGCGGTGGCCAGCGTCATGCGGGTGGAGGGCGACGACTAGCGCGTTTCCGCGACGCACGACAAAGCTGAGGAAGGCCGGCGCCGACACCACGAACGCCACCACGGCGGCCGCCGCGCATCGTGCCGGTGAGGACGAGGAGGGCGAGCACACCGACGGTCACGGCTGCGAGAGTGCGGCCATCGCTGCTGGCGGCGGGGCGAGAGCATCCGCGCATACCCTTCGTAGTTCACGCCTTGTCAGGACATCGGAGTCTTCGCGGACATACGGGGATTATTGCCACCCCAGTAAACTGCAGCCACTACCGTTGCATAAGTTCCTGGACGAAATCCGGGAACGCGGCCGCTTATCCCCTATGCCATAGGGCCTGCCGAATGTGCCGGCTCCTGTCTACCAGTCAGTAAATCGGGCGTAAGGTAGGCGCCGACTGAGTTCCGAGCGTTCGAGGAGCGCCCCTTCATGTCCGCCGCCCTGCCCGCCACCGGGCCCGCCACCGGGTCCTCCACTGGGCCCGACAGGGGGCCCGACAGTGGGCCCGCTGCCGGGCCCGCCACCCCCAGCGGCTTCGTGCGCACGCCGGAGAAAGGGCTGGGCCGCCTGCACTGGGCAGACGGTCGCTGGGCGGTCGACGGGCAGCCGCCCGACGTGCCCGGGCTACGCCCCCTGCGCGGCCTGGAGATCGAGTGGCCCGCCGCCGCCGTGCCGCTCGACGGCCTGCTGAGCCTGGCCGCCGCGGGCATCCCGCTGACGGCCGAGCGCGCGGAGCCCTGGGTGCCGGCCGGGCTCGCCGAGCTGCTCACCGACCGCGACTGGCTCCGCCACGCCGCCGACGGCACCGCGCGCTCCCTGGCCGACCTCCGGCGCGAGGAGCACAGCGTACGCCTGCGCCGGCTGGCGCATCCGGTCGCGATCCACCCCAAGATCAGCATCGTCATGTCGAGCAAACGGTCGAGCTTGATCGGCGCGGCGCTGGCGCAGATGGAACGCCAGCGCGAGGTCGAGGCCGAGGTGCTGCTCGGGTTGCACGGGGTGGGGTTCGAGCAGGTGCGCGAAGCGGTCGAGTCCTGCTCGCTGCCGGTGAAGTGGGTCGAGGCGGAGGCGTCGATGCCGTTCGGCGAGGTGCTCAACCGCACGGCCGCCCTGGCGAGCGGCGACCACCTGGCGAAGTGGGACGACGACGACTGGTACGGCCCCCGCCACCTTGCCGACCTGTTCATGGCGATGTCGTACACCGGCGCCGACGTGGTGGGCACGACCGCGGAGTTCTTCTACCTGGAGCCGCTGAAGGCGACGATCAGGCGCACGACGTTCGCGAGCGGGGCGCGTTATCCGAGCGAAGTGTGGTCCGATCATGTGGCCGGAGGAACGATCATGGTTTCTCGCTCAAAATTCAAAGAAACAGGGGGATTTCCTGCTGTGCCTCGCGCTGTCGACCTCGAGTTTCTGAAAGCTGCGCTAAAGGCCGGCGCGCGAATCTACCGCACCCATGGGCTGGGCTACGTCCTGCGCCGAGGGCTCAGCGCCGACCACACCTGGCAACTGCCTCTCGCCCACTTCCTCAAGGTCGCCGCCAACCAGTGGCGCGGCTTCCGGCCGAGCCTGCTGATGGAAGCCGCATGACGCCACCAGGGGGCGCCGACGGCGCGCCCGCCCAGCCCGCGAC
>NZ_SMKO01000104.1 GCF_004348685.1 Nonomuraea deserti
GCAAGGGCGTCACCCCATTGACCTGACCACCCATCAGGACCACCCCGGCCATCAGTATGGATTTCTGATGGCCACCAGTTGAGAGAACCCAAGTCCACCTACCTGGGGATCTTCATGGCCGTTGACAAGACCGGACGTGGCGATGCCGATCTCACCGTCGTATCTGGCCCCAGCGGCGGCTCGCGCGGCTGGGGTGTCCGTGCCTGGCTGCAGGTGCGTCAGTAACAGGTGCCGGGCATCGGCTTCCAGGGCTTGCCGGCCTGCCTGACGGGCGCTTGTCAGGTAACGTCGGGAATTCTCCGGGACCTGGTTCACATAGGTGGCCTCGGCCAGTAGCAGGTCAGCGCCACGCGCCAGTTCCACCCTGTCGGGACTCGGGCCGCTGTCGCCGGCATACGCGAGCACCCGTCCGCCCGCTGTCAGCCGTATGCCGGCATTGGGCACCGAGTGTGGCAGCAGACGAGTCTGTGCGCGAAACGGGCCGATGTCGAATCTGCTCCCGACGGTGAACTCGTGCAGGACATAGGCGTCGGTCAGCACCCCTGGGCGGTCCAGCGCGAGCACCGCATCCAGGGCGCCGGGCAGCGAGTACACCGGCAACGGTGCCGGCGGGTCATCACGCATTGTGCGCGCCCGCAACAGCGGGTTCAGGTCGGCGCAGTGGTCGGGATGTCCGTGGCTGATGAACACCGCATCGATCTGATCGGCGCTGACCCGTTCCAGCAGCCGCGGCACCGTCGCATATCCAAGGTCGACGAGCAGCCTGAACCCGTCGTGCTCCACGAGGTAACCACTGCAGGCCTGGCCCGCCGCCGGCCACGCACCGCATCCGCCAAGGATCGTCAGCAGCATCCGTGAACCCTAACGGATGTCGCTCGTTCACAGTGGTCGACACGAAGTCGCGGCCGCCGTGAGGCGCTGGAAGCCGAAGGAGGTGCAAGACCTCCTCGTCGGGCCCGCCACGCCGCGGCCGCCTCATCATCGCTCTCCGGGACGAACGGCCGCGATCGTCTGGCACTGCCGTCGAAGCCTGAGGACGCGTCGCAGAGCCACCTCTTTCCCAATACCTGTTGGATAAATTAGAATCCCAAGGTGTCTTTGGAAAATCGGGATGACCTTGTTCCCCTGCGCGCCCTGGCCAACCCGCTGCGCATCCGCATCGTGTCGCTGCTCACCGGCGCGTCGATGTCGGCCACCGAAGTCGCCGACGAACTCGGCATCGCGCACGCCTCGGCCAGCTACCACCTGCGCCAGTTGGCCAAAGCGGGCTTCCTCCAGCAGACGGACGAGCGGCCGCGGGCAGGCAAGGGCCGCCCGCAACTGCGCTACCGGTACGATCCGTCCAGCGGCGAGCGCCTCGACCGGTCCGAGGGACGGCAACTCCTCCACCAGGCGATGAGCACTGACCTGGCCAGGCGCCTGGCTGAGACTGATCGCCAGCGCACGTCCATGGACGCCGAGGTATGGCTGGCCAGGCCCGTCTGGGAGGAGATCGTCGGCCTGATCGGCCAGGCCGTGGCGCTCCTGCACGACAAGGCCGGACCGCCGCACGACGGCGTCAAGGTCAGCATGACCGCGCTCCTGCTGGAACTGCGTGACGAACGATGACCGGCCGCCTGCTCGTCTGCGCGGCCGGCGCGTTCCTGTCGATCGGACTGCTCATCCCGGCGGTTCCGCGATACCTTACCGGCCCGCTGGGCCAGCAGGCGGGCATGGTGGGCGTCTCGCTGGCCGTCACCGCGGCGGCCGGGGTGCTCGCCCGCCCGCTGGCCGGACGGGTGGCCGACAGGGCCGGGCGCCGCACGGCCCTGTGCGCGGGCGCGCTGCTGCTGTCCGGCACGTCCCTCGCGCTGCTCGCCGTCGGACAGTTACCGCTCTTCTTCGTCCTGCGCGGCGTCGCCGGCGTCGGTGAGGCGCTGGCCTACGTCGGCCTCGCCGCTCTGGCCAGCGACCACCGGCGGCCCGGCGCGGCGATCAACCACTTCTCCGTCGTCGTCAACGCCGGCCTGCTCACGGGGCCCGTCATCGCCGAGACGCTGTACGCCGCGTCCGGGTTCGCCGCCGTCTGGATCACGGCCGCGGCCGCGGCGCTGGGGTCGGCGGCGCTCGGCCTCACCCTGCCGAAGAGCATGGGCCCAGACATGGAGAGCGCGAGCCCGGATCCGGGAACCGGGCGGGCCCAGCTGTACCACACGTCCGCTCTACGACCCGGCTTCGGCTACCTGGCCTCCGTGTGGGGGTACACCGCCATCAGCGCCTTCCTGCCGCTGCACCTCGCCGCGCTCGGCGGCGGCTCCGGCGGCCTCCATTTCCTGGTCTACGGCGGCGTCCTCGTCGCCATCCGGCTGGCCGGACATCGCCTGCTCGCCACGGCCGCCCCGGCGCGCCTGGCTGTCGCCTCCCTCCTGCTGACCGGGACGGGATCGATCCTGCTTGCCGCCTGGCCCTCGCCGGTCGGGACATGGTGCGCGATCGCGCTGATCGGCGCCGGGCAGGGCCTCGGGCTGCCCGCCTTCCTCAGGATGGCGGTGCACGGCCTGCCCGCCGGCGAGCGCGGATCCGCCGTCGCCACCACGACGGCCTTCTTCGACGTCGGATTCCTCAGCGCTGCCCTGGCCCTCGGCGTCCTCGCCGACCGGTTCGGCCTGGCCGGCGGCTTCGCCCTCGCAGGCGCCGTGTCCGCCGCCGGAGCGCTGCTGTTCCTGCCTCTGCGCCACAACGAACACGAAGGAGCCCCCCTTGACCATTCCCCCCACTGACCTGTCCGGCTATGCCGACGTCGTGTTCGACGTGGCCGTGCCCCCGCTGGCGGACGACCGGGTGCTGATCAACGCCGAGATCGAGCACGCCCCGCTCGCCCGCGCCCTGGCCGAGGCCGCCTACGCCAGAGGCGCCCGCTACGCCGACATCTGGTACTTCGACCCGCACGCCAAACGATCCCGCGTCCGGCATGCCGACACCGCGAGCCTGGCCGAGGTGCCCTCGTGGCTCGACGCCCGCAACGACGAGCTAGGACGGCACGGCGGCATCATCGTCAACATCCGCGGCGCCGCCGCCCCCGACCTCCTGGCCGGGCTGGATCCGATACGCGTCGGGCTGGACCGCATGCCGTCGCTGACCTCACGGCAGCGGCTCCAGCTCAACAACCTGGTCCGCTGGACGATCGTCCCCTACGCCACCCCCGAGTGGGCCCGTGCCGTCTTCGGCGAACCCGACCAGGCCAGGCTGTGGCGACACCTGCGCCGCATCCTCCGTCTCGACGAGCCCGATCCGCGCGCGGCGTGGCGGCAGCGCATCGCCGAACTGCTCGATCGCGCTCGACGGCTCACCGAGATGCGCCTGGACGCCGTGCGGTTCGAGGGCCCCGGCACCGACCTGACCATCGGCCTGCTCCCGGACGCCCACTGGACCGCCGCCCGCCTGGAGGACGTCAAGGGCCGCCCGTTCCAGGCCAACCTGCCGACCGAGGAGGTGTTCACCACCCCCGACTACCGGCGCGTCGACGGCACGGTCCGCGCCACCCGGCCGCTGTCCCTCGACGGCACCGTCATCCGCGACCTGGAGCTGACCTTCGCCGATGGCGTCGTGACCGGTGTCAGGGCGAGCGCCGGAGCTGACGTCGTTCGCGCGCACCAGGCCACCGACGCGGGAGCGGCCCGGCTGGGCGAGCTCGCTCTGGTCGACCGTTCCTCGCGGGTGGGCGAAAGCGGCATCACCTACCTGGAGACCCTTCTGGATGAGAACGCCACCTGCCACCTGGCCTGGGGCGCCGGGCTGCCTCCGGGCGCGCCCGCCCACCTGCGTACGGACGATCCCGCACGGCTGGACGCGGCGGGCGTGAACACCTCGCGTGTGCACGTCGACTTCATGGTCGGCGGCCCGGACGTCACCGTCACCGGGCTGGGGCCGGACGGGAAGGTGGTGCTCCTGCGCAACGACGCCTGGGAGTTCTGACGGCCTGCCACAGCCGGAAGTATCAAACGTGACCGCCCGTCTGTTCCAGGCGGAGGTGCCCAAGACCAGCGACGCCCGCGTGACGCTGGCGGGAACGCGCGTGTTCGCCAGCGAGATCACCACCGCCGGCGGGGCGATCGACTGGCGCCGCGCCGACTGGGACGCGTTCACCCACACTGCCCTCGACGTGCCCGACCCGATCCGGGCGGGCCTGATCGCCTGCCTCGCCCGGTTCGGGCTCGCGTTCGGCTGTCTCGACTTCGCGTTGCACGAGGACGGCGGCGGCGGCCTTGTCGCCGAGCAGCTCGTACAGCTGGGTGGTTTCGGCGGAGGCGTGGCCGAGGCGGCGGCGGACGGCCTCGATCGAGACGCCGGCGTTGATGAGCTCGGTGGCGTGGGCGTGGCGCAGCTGGTAAATGTCGATCTCGACGCCAGCCTGCGAGCAGTAGGCCTGCCAGCGGTGGTGGGCGGCGTCGTAGGACAGCGGACCGCCGCGGCCGTTGATGGCGGCGCGAAACAGCGGCCCAGCGGTGTAACCGGCGCGGGCCAGGTAGAGCTGGGGCAGGGTGACGTAGCCGCGGTCGTCCAGCAGGACGGTGCGTACGCTGCCGCCCTTGCCGTGAACCCGGACGTGCTCGTCATCCAGCCGCAGGTCCAGGTCCTAGACGTAGAGACCGCACACTTCGGAGGCGCGGGCGCCGCCGACGTAGGCGGTCTCGCACAGCGCCCGGTCGCGCAGCCGGTCCAGCGGCAGGTCCTTGCGCGGCCGCCGTGAGCAGATCGCCGCGAAAACCTTGGCGATGTCGGCCGCGCTGGCCGGGCGCGGCAGCGTCCTGGGCAGCTTGACGGTGTCGATCCGGTCCATCGGGCTGGCGTGCAGGAGGTCGTGGCGGACGGCCCACTTGGTGAAGGAGGCGACGGCGGCGCGCTCGCGCTTGCGGCCGGCCGGCGACAGGTCGGCGAGCTCGGCCAGGAACGCGCGGACCGGCGCGGCGGACAGTACGCCGATTTCCTCGCCGTGGTGGCGAAGGCGATCAGGTCGCCGCGGCAGGCGCGCCGGACGACGGTCGCCCAGCTCGCGCTACGTCGGTGATCGCTATCTCGCCAGATAACGAAGGTATCTAGGTACCCCACTCAGCGGTCACTCGTCCCCGCATCGGACCGCTGAGTGGCGGAAACCCCCGTTCGCCTTCGCTCGCTAAGGCGGCTGGCCGTTCGGTCTCACCCTCTACTCCTCCAGGATGGAGAGGGCTCGGGATGGGCACAGGGTGATGGCGTGGCGCGCCTGTGCGGCGCTCTGGTCGTCGGGGTGGTCGGTCAGCAGGACCACGATGCCGTCGTCGCCCTGGTCGAAGACGGCCGGTTCGGTCAGGACGCATTGGCCGGAGCCGACGCAGAGGGCGCTGTCGGCTTTGATGCGCGTCATGGCCCTGCTCACCAGGTGACCGGGAGTTCGTGGAGGCCGTAGATGACGGCGTCGTTCTTGAACGGCAGGTCCGCGGCCGGTGCGGCGAGCCGCAGGGTGGGGATGCGGCGGAACAGCGTGTCGAAGACGATCTGCAGTTCCATCCTGGCGAGGTTCTGGCCGAGGCACTGGTGCGGGCCGAAGCCGAAGGCGATGTGGTGGCGGGCCCCGCGCTCGATATCCAGTTCGGCCGGGTCGTTGAACGCTGCCGGGTCCCAGTTGGCCGACAGGGTCGAGACGATGACGCCCTGGCCGGCCTTGATGTTCACCCCGCCGATCTGCACGTCTTCGGTGGCCAGCCGGGAGGTGACTCCGTCGGCGATGGTGAAGTAGCGCAGCAGTTCCTCCACGGCCATGGGCGTCCTACCCGGGTCGGCCGTGATCAGGGCCAGTTGATCCGGATGGGTGAGCAGCGCGACCACGCCGAGGGAGATCATGTTCGCTGTGGTCTCGTGCCCGGCGGTCAGCAGCAGGAAGGCCAGGCTCACCAACCCCGCGTGGTCGAGGGTGCCCTCCTGGCGTTGCCGGGCGATCTGACGGCTGAACAGGTCGTCGCCGGGTTCGGACTCCTTGCGGGTGACCAGGTCGTCGATGTAGGCGCGCAGTTCGGCGAAGGCTTGCTGGCGGTCTTGGAGCGAGGTCCGGCGCACCATCATGGTGGTGCGGCTCTGGAAGAAGTCGTGGTCGGTGTAGGGGACGCCGAGCAGTTCGCAGATCACCAGGGAGGGCACCGGCAGGGACAGCGCCTGTACCAGGTCGACCGGCCGCTGGTCGGCGGCGAGCATGTCGTCGATGAAGTGGTCGACGATGTCCTGGATCCGCGGCCGCAGCGCGGCCAGCCGCTTCACGGTGAACTCGCCGATCACCGGGCGGCGGGCCGCGGAGTGTTCCGCGCCGTCCATGCCGAGCATCAACGGCGGCTGGCTGCGCAGCTGCTGCAAGGTCGCCGCATCGAGGGTGAAGAGCGGGAAGCCGTCCTTACGTTTGTCGGAGGAGAAGCGGGGGTCGACGAGGACGGCACGGCCTTCCTCATGCCCGGACACCCACCATGCCTCGCCACCACTGGCCAGGCGGATCTTGTTGATCGGCGCCTGCTCGCGCAGCCGCTCGTAGGCGGCGGGCGGGGCGAACGGGCAGCCACGCTCGACCGGCAGTTCCAGGTCGGTGAGTTCGCCGGCAACGCTGTTCGTCATGAATGACCTCCCGGTGAAAGATCTGGCTGAATGTGTTCGGGGCTGTTCGAGATGAAGCCGGACAAGGTGTCCGGTCAAGTGGCTGTTCGCCGCCGGTGTTCATCGCAGGGTGAGCGAGGTCGCGGATGCGATGCGCGTGAGCTTCTGCGGGTTGCGGACGTAGTAGAGGCCGGTGATGCGGGCGTCCTCGACCCGGGCCGCCAGGACGCCGTCGATCTCGCCGTCCACGCGGAGAACGAGTGCCGGGGTGCCGTTGACCACGGTGGGCTCGCTGGTGAGCGCGACCCGGGCCTTGCCGAGGCCGTCGACGATCATGCGGGCTACCTTGTCGGCGCCGGTGATCGGCTGCGGCGCGGCCTGCTTGACGCCGCCGCCGTCGCTCACCAGGACGACCTGTGGGGCGAGCGCGTCAAGCAGGCCCTGCAGGTCCCTGGTGTCGAGCGCGCGCTGGAAGGACTCCAACACCGCCCGGGTCTGGCTCGGGGAGACCACCTCGCGAGGCCGCCGAGCCTCGACATGCCTGCGGGCGCGGTGCGCGATCTGCCGGACGGCCGCCGGGGTCTTGCCGACGGCGGCCGCGATCTCCTCGTGACTGATACTGAAGACCTCGCGCAGCACGAAGACGGCCCGTTCCGTGGGGGAGAGCGTCTCCAGGACGAGCATCAGCGCCATCGACACACTCTCGGCGAGCTCGACGTCCTCGGCCACGTCCGGCGCGGTGAGCAGCGGCTCGGGCAACCAGGGGCCGACGTAGTCCTCCTTGCGGCGCCGAAGGGCGCGCAGCCGGTCCAGCGAGCGCCGGGTCGTGATCCGCACCAGGTAGGCGCGCTGGTCGTGCACCTGCCCAAGGTCGATCTTGACCCACCGCAGCCAAGTCTCCTGCAGGGCGTCCTCGGCGTCGGCCGCCGAGCCGAGCATCTCGTAGGCGACGGTGAACAGCAGGTTGCGGTGGGCGAGGAACGCCTCGGTGGCCGGGTCCATCCGGCCGCCACCAGCCATCGGCTCGGCGGTGCCCGTCGCTGTATCCCTGTGCTCGTTCATACCTTGCTCCTGCCTGTTCACTGCAACTCCTGCTCCATGCATAAGGCGCCGGCGCCCACCGCTGTGTGACACCTGTGATCGGTGACACACGTCATAGGACCGCGCTGTCACAAAGTCCGGGGCGCCGACGCCGCATGGTCAGGACGCCGCGCGAACGATGCGCACGGCCCACCACTCCCCGAACGATCACCTTGGCCCCGTTGCGTGCTGCCCCCCGCGCAACCGCCACCTCAGGAAGAAAGAACGGAAAGACATCATGAGCAAGGTCTGGTTCGTCACCGGTTCGTCGCGCGGCCTGGGCCGCAACTTCGTCGAGGCCGCCCTGTCACGCGGCGACAAAGTGGCCGCCACCGCCCGAACCACCACAAGCCTGGACCAGCTGACCGCCGCCTACGGCGAGGCGGTCCTTCCGCTGAAGCTGGACGTGACCGACAAGGCCGCCGTCTTCGACGCTGTGAAGCGGGCCGCCGAGCACTTCGGCCGTCTCGACGTCATCGTGAACAACGCCGGCCACGCCCAGGTCGGCGCGATCGAAGAACTGGCCGAGCAGGACCTGCGCGACCAGCTGGAGACCAACCTGTTCGGCGCGGTGTGGACAATCCAGGCCGCGCTGCCCTACCTGCGCGAGCAGCACGGCGGCCACATCATCCAGCTCTCCTCCGCCGCCGGGCTCATGGCGTTCCCGCTCAGCGGCGCCTACAGCGCCTCCAAATGGGCCCTGGAAGCCCTGAACGAATCCCTCGCCCAAGAGGTCGCCGACTTCGGCATCAAGGTGACCATCATCGAGCCCGGCGGCTTCGCCACCAGGGACGACAAGAACCCCGACCCCCTCAACAACGGCCACCTGGCCGAGCCCGACCCGATCTACGACGGCCTCCGCCAGCGCATCGCCGCGTTCGCGGACAAGCAGCCCGCCGGCGACCCGGCCGCCGCCGCCCAGACCCTGCTCAAGATCGTCGACTCCGACCACCCGCCCCTGCGGGTGCTCTTCGGGCAGGGCTTCTACCCGATGCTGCAGCAGGTCTACGCCGACCGGCTCAAGACCTGGGCCGACTGGCAGGACCTTTCGGCGCAGGCGCACGGCCACCTCGACCACGACAACCGGTGACCCAGAGCCGAGCCGACTCACCCAAGCAAGCCAACCGACAGGAGCACCACATGAAGCACCGCATCGTCGTCCTCGGCGCCGGCTATGCCGGGGCCTACGCGGCCGGGAACCTGGCCCGCCGGCTGTCCCCGAAGGACACCGAGATCACCGTGGTCAACGCCGTGCCTGACTTCGTCCAGCGCATGCGGCTGCCCCAGCTCGCGGCCGGCCAGGAGATCGAGGCACCGAAGCTCGCCGACGTCTTCGCCGACACGGGGATACGGCTGCGCCTGGCCCGCGTCACCGCCGTCGACCCCGAACGCCAGGTCGTCGCCATCGCCGACGCCGACGCCGTGGCCGGCGGCGGCGAACTCGGCTACGACACGCTCGTCTACGCGCTCGGCAGCCACGTCGCCGACCACGGCGTCCCCGGCGTGGCCGAGCACGCCTTCGACGTCGCCGGCCGGCCCTCGGCGCTGCGCCTGCGCGAACGCCTGGACAACCTGGACAGGCGAGGCGAAGGCGGGAGCGTGCTGGTCGTCGGCGACGGGCCGACCGGCATCGAGACCGCCACCGAGATCGCCGAATCCCGGCCCGGCCTGTCGGTGACGCTCATCGCCCGCGGCGAACTGGGCGCCCGGCTCTCCGCCGGAGCCCGCGGCCACCTGCGCCAGGCCTGCGACCGGCTGGGCATCACCGTCGTGGAGCACACCAGCGTCGAAGCCGTCGAAGCGACGCGGGTGCTGTGCGCCGACGGCACCACCCTGGCATCCGACACGACCGTGTGGACGGCCGGGTTCGCGGTCAACCCCATCGCCGCCGCCGGCGGGCTGGAGGTCACCCGGAACGGTCAGATCATCGTCGACCGCACCATGCGGTCGATCTCGCACCCGAACGTCTACGCCATCGGCGACAGCGCCCACGCCATCGGCGACAACGGCCGGCCGCTGCCGATGTCCTGCGCATCGGCCGGCTACACCGGCCGGCAGGCCATCGAGGCGATCGTGGGACGCCTGACCGGCCGCACGATCGCGAACACCAAGCTGGTCTACACCTACAACCACATCAGCCTCGGCCGGCGAGACGGGATCCTGCAGACGGTCGACGACGAAGGGCGAGCAAAGCCGACGTACCAGGGCGGCCGCAAGGCCGCGCACGTCAAGGCGAGCATCCTCAAGATGGCGCTGTGGGCCACCTCACACCCCACCTACGGCATCCCCAAGCGCAAGCACCGCCTGGCCGCCGCGCCGGACACGACCGCCGCGAAGACGCTCGCGTAGCCACCTCATAGCGGTGTGGTCCGCGTGGACGACACCCGCCACTGATCGCTTCGACACCAGCCGGTTCGAGGCCAGCCGGAACCGGCCGGCCTCACTGGCCCACCGGCAGCGGATCAAGGTGCAGGAAGCATGGCTGACCAAGGTAGTCGCTGCCTTACGCATCGCCGGACCTGCACGCTGATCTCGACGGTGCCTGCACACAAGACGCCGATCCCGCCGATTTGTGACAACCGCCGCCGGTGGCCTACATCACGCCTCGGCAGTGTCACAGAAATCGGGTCGGCACCGCCACATGGTCGTAGGTACAACGACGTCAGGAGAGAACATGACCTCAGTATTGATCACTGGAGCGAACAAAGGCCTGGGCTACGAGACGGCGCGCAGGCTCGGGGAGCTGGGCTGGAAAGTCTTCCTCGGCTCACGCGACGAGGGCCGGGGAAGGGCCGCCGCGCAGAAGCTGGCCGCCGACGGCGCAGACGTCATCATGGTTCCCTTGGACGTGACTTCGGAGGAGTCGGTGGCCGGGGCTGTGCGGCTAGTCCGGGAGCACACCGACCGGATGGACGTGCTGATCAACAACGCCGGCACGCCGGGCGGCGGTGTCAACCCGGCGCACGCGACGGCCAAGGACATCCACGCCGTCTACGACACCAATGTGTACGGGCCGGTCCGGGTCACGCACGCGTTCCTGCCGCTGTTGCAGGCGGCTGACAACCCGCGGGTGGTGATGGTCACCGGCGCCGGGGGGTCTATCGCGTTCGTGACTGACCCCGGGCAAGCCGTCTCGAAGATGTACGAACTCGCCTACACCTCGTCGAAGGCGGCACTGAACATGATCACTGTCCGATATGCCCAGGCGCTGCCGGCCATCAAGTTCAACGCCGTGGCCCCCGGCGAGGTCGCCACCGGCAGGTTCACCGCCACCGACATGAACATGCACACGGGCGAGCTGACGGTCACCGAGGGCAGTGATCCGATCATCGAGCTCGCGACGCTCGCCTCTGACGGGCCGACCGGGATCTTCATCGATCGCCTCGGCCCCATCGCCTGGTAGACAAGCCACGCGCGCAGGGCCCGGTCACGGATGCGAGGGTTGCGGGCGGCAGCGGTGCCCTCACCCGGTTTGGTTGCCTTGACCGCATTTCACGTGCCATGGCATACAGCCACAGCGCCTGCCGGGCCCGCTCACCGGATCAAGCTGCGCCAGCAGCGCCACCACATGAGCGAGGTGGCTTCGCTCCGCCGCCTCGCCAGGGCGGCGCAGTCGATCTCAGGCAGGCCGGGGTCGAAGTCGTCGGGGCGCAGCCGCAGCACGTCGGTGGCGTACCGGCCGAACCGGCTGATGTGCGAGGTCAGGTAGGGCGAGAGCTGCGCGACGTCCTCGGCGGTGATCGGTGGACGGCCGCCCTTGGAGCCCTTGGGGCGGCGGCTGGCGTCCTGGTCGGCCTTGCTCGGGATGACTCGCAGGCTGTGCCCGGCCGCTTTCAGTTCGTGGATTGCGTGCCTGGCGCGGGTGCGGTCCGCGAACCGCGTCGAGCCTCGGCGGGTGTGCGCTGTCGATACCTGGTCGGGCTGCTCGGATGCGTCGGTCCGAGGGTCTGATAGCAGGAGCGATGCCGGGAGACCGACCGTTCCACGGCCTGGATTTGGATCCGCGAGAACTGATCTCCGGGAGCCGGGGACACGCCGGCGTGCAGGCGACCGTGTCATCATGCGGCTCCCCCGGCCCCCGCCGACCGGCGGGAAGAAACGTCGACAGTGCAATAGCGACCTCGCAACCAGGTCGAACGCTTGGCCAGCAGCCGTTGGCCCATCGTCCCCGCTCTCCGCCGACGAAGACCTCGAAGCCCACCGGAGCACGATGGGCATGCCCTCCGCCAGGCCTGGTCAGCCGAGCCCGAAAGCCGTGCCGGTGGACCGTCGATAAGCCCATGAGCGGCGTGGAGAGACCACAGGACGTGCCGGGGTCTGGTGTGCAGTGATGCCCTCAGGCTGGGAGACAGGGTTTCGGGCGCTTCCCAGGCCGTCAGATGCCGGGCAGGGTCGGTTTCTTCCTGCGCGAACTCGTTAGTCATGTCGGCGAGGGCCTGTCGGTCCTGCTCGGGGAGGTCCTGCAGGAGGGCACCTCACGACCGGCCACCACACCGCCGAGGTGGTCTCGAGGTGTGACATCACCGTTGCGGCTCCCGTCTGAAGGTGACGTTCGAGCTGTAGCTGAACCCGCCGCCTCGGACTGTGTTCGCGTAGACCACGACATCGCTGACCGGCAGCTGGGCGTTCGTGGCATTCACGCCGACCGCGGGACGGGTCGACCCGTCGACCCGTGTGATGTCGTTGCCCATGATGTCGACCGTTTCGTTCGGGTTCGGGCTGAGCGACTTCACATACACGCCGCCCCAGCTCGACTTGATCGTGTTCTCTCGGATGACGACCCGGAGGTGTTCATCGGTCCGATCGCATCCCACTTCGCGTTCTCGATCGGGTTGCGTTCAATCCACACATCGCTGTGCACCGCGCCGGCAGCGCCGGTGTGCGAGCCGGTGAGCTTGCCCCAGCCCGGATATTCCTGCGACGGACCGCAGTAGTTGTCGATGATCCGGATGTCGGTGCTCGGAGTGTTGTCGGCGGTCCCACCCGGGGTGCCGGCAGTCGGTAGGTCGAGTTGAACCGCCTCACCGTGCCACCACCCGGCCGTCGGCGCCTCGACCCGGCCTTCGAACCGGCAGTCGCTGACGGTCGCTGTACGGACGGCGTTCAACTCGACTCCGTGCCACCACTTGACGTTGCGTACGGTGACTCCGGACAGCTCGACGTTGTGCGTGTGTTCGAAAGTGATCGCATTCATCGGCGGCGCGTCCGTTGCCCGAGCACGATCATCGCCGACCGCGTTCCGCACGAAGTACGCCGTCGGGTCCCAGATGCCGCCCTCCAGCCGGATGTTGCCGGCTGCCTGGTGGCCGGTGCAGTCGTCGGGAACGTCGTTGATCAACAACGTCGCCTCGCGGGAGTTCACCGCGGCGACACTGATGAACGAATCCGGGTAGGTCGGCTCCGGGGAGTGCTGGTTCTTGTCCTTGTAGTACGTCTGTGGCTTGACCGCTACGTCGGAGGTGAAGGTCGCACCGTCCGCCCGCAGCGTGGTGTTGCCGCCGATCACCAGGGGCCGTTTCAGCACGTGGACGCCCGTCGGGGCAACGACGACACAACGCCCACCGGCGTCACGTTCCAGGCTCTGGTCGCCGCGAGCGGCGAGGTTGAGCAGCCGGCGCAGTTTCCGCACGCCGTCGGACTCACCCGCGACCGGCGGATTCGGGCCGGGCCCGCTCGGTGCGGCCTGTGCTGTCGAGGTGCCGCCGGCTGTTACACCGCAGCGCCGCCCAGTACACCGGCCGCAAGTGCGGCCGTCGGCTCACTGTCATGTCGTTTCCCCATCTGAGGTTGCTCATGCTGGGGTCAACGCCCCTTCAACTGCTCCCGGAACTCGCGGCGAATCCGGTCGCCCCCCTGACTGCGCCGGGCCTGGCGGTACTTCTCGATATCGCTCAGCGGCCGGGAGCCGACCACGATCTGATTGATGTAGGTGGCGAAGAGCTGATCGAGTTGGGCGCCGCGCGCGTCCTGAGTGTCCGACTGAAGCCCTTCGACCGGGCTGGCGACCCGACTGGCGGACCATCTGGGAGTTGGTCTCCACGCAATCCCTGGCGGTCGGGAAGATCCAGCTCTGCGGTCGACAGCGCTGTGCCGACCAGCGTGATCAGGATCGAGACGATCAACGACCGCTGCACGACCCCACCCTTGAAGATCGTGCTGTACGCCGAGAAGCTTCACTCGCTCGGAATCAGCCCAGCTGTCGTTGTGGCATCCGGGCTGGCGAACGAGTTCAGGATCACGTACGCCAAGGGGTAGATCATGACCAGCAGGATCGAACCGATCAGGACCCCTTTGATCGTCGTCACGACACGGTTCGGTGGTTCGACCCAGGCCGGCCGATGGGATGACGTCATCAGAACAATCCTTCGCTGCCGGCGCGGCGCGCCATCCGATTCGCGGCGACGATCATCAGGGTGCCGATGGCGCCTTTGAGCAGGCCGGCGGCCGCGCCGATGCCCCAATCGCCGCCGAGCACACCGCGGAAATAGACGAATGTGTCCAGCACCTGCGCCGCTTCGGCTCCGACGGAGGGCTGTTGCAACAGGATCTGCTCGAAACCGACGGACAGAACGTCGCCCAGTTTGAGGATGAGCAGCAGCACCATCACGGGCAGGATCCCCGGAAGGGTGATGTGCCAGATGCGTCGCAGCGATCCCGCCCCGTCCACCGCAGCCGACTCGTACAACTGGGTGGGAATCGGGCTATGGCGGCGAAGAAGATGATCGTCCCCCACCCCACGTCCTTCCAGATCACCTGTGAGGTCAGCAGAATCTTGAACGTCTCGGCGTTCGCCATCACGTGACACTGCCGAGCCCCAACTGCTGGAACAGATCGGCCAAGGCTCCCGCACCGCCCAGGACAGGAAGTGCGGCAGGTACACGACGGTCTGCACCGTGCGCTTCATCCGCTCGCTGAGCAGCGAGTTGAGCAGCAGTGCCAGCAAGATCGGAGCAGGAAACGCGAACGCGATCTGCAGGAACGAAATGATCAAGGTGTTGCGAACGGTACTGACGAACTCCGGATCGTTGAACAGCTTGGCGAAGTTGTCCAGTCCGGTCCACGTCGAGCCGCTCAGCCCCAGGAACGGCGAGTAGTCCATGAAGGCTATCGAGACGCCGGCCAAGGGAAGGTAGTGAAACGCCAGGAAGTAGAGCATTCCCGGATCTTCGACATCGCGCTCGACGGCGATCACGTCGACGCCGTGCGGCATACACAGATTGATCTCGCAGGTGACGCATCCGCCCGGAAGGCGGTGTTCCTCGATCGAGACGGTTGCATCAACACGCTTCCGACCTACAGACACGGTCCAGAGGCGATGCAACTGCTGCCGGCCGCGGCCACCCGCGCTCCGACTTCTGCATGATCACGGTTACGCCTTGGTCGTCGTGACGAATCAATCCTGCGTCGGCCTCGGCTACGTGGAGCCGGGCACCCTGGACGAAAGCATGACCGCATGTCTGAGCTGTTGGCCGACGAAGGCGTCACCGTCGACGCGATCTACAGCAGTCCGGTAGCCGGGGAACATGCGATTTCCGATCGGTACAACGTCGGTGACGCACCAGAGCCCAGCCCGGCCATGATCAAACGCGCGGCTGCCGAGCTGAACCTCGACCTGTCCAAGAGCTATCTGATCGGCGACCGGTCATCGGACATCGTGGCCGCACAGGCCGCCGGCGTTCGGCCGATTCTGGTCGCACCGGCGACGGGCGGGCCGCAGAGCAAGCCTGGGGCGACAATCCTGCCTGCTCCGTCGTCGATGATCTGGTGGCCGCGGCAGTCGAGGTGGTCGGCGGCTAACGGGAGTTACCGGGCGCGTGAACCACGAGGGCATGGATGGCGCAGAGGCGTGTCACTCGTCGCACGGCGTCGTCGCATAGATCCCACCGCCCCTCACAGATCTTGGCACGTCAGATCGCTACCAGCGTACTAACGCGGCTCGTAGCACCTGCCAGAAGCCAGCCGGGTGCCGGCACACACACAGATGTACGACACCCGGCCGTCAACCCTTAACCGAAAGCTCCCGCCACAATCCTTTCGAGGCCCGGTCAGGCGGAGACCAGCTCGTAGCCCGCTTCCTCTACGGCATCGCGCACAAGAGCTTCCTCGATCGGCTCGTTCCCCGTCACGGTCACCTGGCCGGTGGCCAGGTCGACATCGACCGCAGTGACACCGGCGATCTTGCTGACTTCAGTCTTCACCGTGCCCACGCAGTGGCCACAGGTCATCCCACTCACGGTGTAGGTTGCATTGCTCATCATGACTCCCCTCGAAAAATACCCCTGTTGGGTATACGGCGAGTCGACCATATGGCAGCGCGGCATCCCTGGCAACCGTAACCCCCTATGGGTATATGAGATCTACATCACGTTCACAGATATACCCCTAAGGGGTACTGTCTTCCCGTATGAGAAAGCTCAACTCCATCGCCATCGTCGGAGCTTCGCTGGCTGGCTTTCGTGCGTTTCAGGCACTGCGACGTGAGGGCTACGACGGCACGATCACCCTGGTAGGGGCCGAGAAGCACCTTCCCTACAATCGTCCCCCGCTGTCCAAGAGCATGCTCAGGGGCGATGACGAGGTCACGCTCCCAGGCGCCGAAGAGCTCGGCAACCGCTGGCTGAAGGGCCGCCATGCCGTACGGCTGGACCCGGCTCAGCGCCGGCTCATCCTGGACGACGCCTCGGAGGTTTGCTACGACGGCCTGGTCATCGCCACCGGCGCCCGCCCACGCCGCCTGCCTGATTCCCCCGCGGGGGTGTACACCCTGCGCACCGTCGAGGACTCCCTGGCGCTGCGCGCCGAACTGGCCGCAGGACCCGGCAACGTCGTCGTCATCGGCGGTGGCTTCATCGGAGGCGAGGTCGCCTCGACCGCTCGCGCCCTCGGGCTCGGCGTCGCCCTCGTGGACACGGCCCCGTACCCGATGCAGAACGTCGTGGGCACCGAGACCGCACGCTGGCTGGCCGACCATCACCGGGACAACGGCGTAGAACTCGTCACCGGGACCCGCGTGACCGGATTCGACCAGAACGGCAGGGTAACGGGGGTGCGACTGAGCGACGGCCGGACGCTGCCCGCCGACCTGGTCATCGCGGGCATGGGCGTGGTGCCGAACACCGACTGGCTGGAGGGCAGCGGGCTGACGGTGAGCGACGGGGTGGTCTGCGACGAGCGCCTGTTCGCGTCGGGCGCGGAGGACGTGGTAGCGGCAGGTGACGTGGCACGCTGGCCGCACAGCCTGTACGGCGGCGCCCTGGTCCGCGTCGAACACTGGTCGAACGCCAACGACCAGGGCACCGCCGCGGCGCTCAACCTGTTGGCCGGTCCGGAAAACGCCAAGCCCTTCGCCGACCTGCCGTCCTTCGCCACCCACATGCACGGCGCCCGCATCCAGACGGCCGGCCTGCCGCACCTGGCGGACGAGACCCGCGTCGTGACCGGCGACCCGCGCGAGGGGCGGTTCGCCGTCGCCTTCGCCAAGGACGGCGCTCTGGTGGGCGCCGTCGCGGTGAACGCGCCCAAGGACCTGATCCGCGTCAAACGCGCCATCGTGGCGGGCGATCGCCTGGCGTCCCTGGCGTGACGAGTACACGTTCAGGCCACGCTTCCACGATCGCCGGTAGCATGTGAGCAGACCCCGGGTGGGGGACTGTCACATGGTGCGTGGCCTGGGAGAGCTCGAGTCCACGGTCATGGATCGCCTGTGGGCCGTCAACGACCGGCCTCGGTCGGGGACGTCCTGGAGCATCTGCAGAAGGACCGCCCTCTGGCCCCCACGACGGTCATGACCGTGATGGACAAGCTCCACACCAAAGGCCTGCTCAAGCGCCGGCCCCGTAGGCCGCGCCTCCATCTATGAGGCGGTGTCGTCCAAAGAGGCCCACACCGCCGACGCGATGCGCGATTCTTGGCCAGAAGCGGCAACAGGGCCGCCACACTGGTGCACTTCCTCGAACGGCTTACCCCCGAGGAGTCCAGCGCGCTGGAGGCGGCACTTCGGGTGTACCCGCCGGGCGGACGCAGCACATGACCGTGGCGATCGTCCTGGCCCTGTACGGCGTCTTCGCGGCCCTGGTGCTGCCGAAGCTGCGAGCCAAGCGGATCTACGATAAAGCGCAGTAGTACTGCCCCTATGCCGCATCCAGCACCTCGAGACTGACCAGTGCCTTGGCGGGTACCGGATCTACGATGAACCATCGTGAATTCGCTCCGTGGGAGGAGACAACCATGAGCGACCACGTCTCTGCACGACCTGGCGAAGGCAAGGAACGCAGCACTGCGATCCTTGACGTCAGCGGGCTGCACTGGGCTTCTGAACAGAACGTCGTCGTGGCCACCCTGGGCCGGCGCCCAGGCGTGCTGCAGGTCGAGGCCAACGCGGCCGCCCAGACGGCGACGGTGCGTTTCGATCCGCGCGTCACGTCCCTCGCCGAGCTGCGTACGTGGATCACCGAATGTGGCTATCACTGCGCCGGGCAGTCGGTGCCCTCTCACATCTGCGATCCCATGGCTGAGCCTGACCCACCAGGCGCGAGCGCCGAGGCTCCGCCCGCTGGTCACGCACTGCATGCCGATGAAACGGCGTCACCTCACGACATGATGGGACACGGCGGCCATGCCGGGATGTCGATGGCCTCCATGGTCACCGACATGCGCAACCGCTTCCTGGTGGCCGCGATCTTCTCCATCCCGATCGTGCTGTGGTCTCCAATCGGCACGGAGGTGTTCGGGCTGGACCTGCCTGTCCCGTTCGGATGGCGTCAAGACGTCTGGGCGCTGCTGCTCAGCCTGCCGGTGATCTTCTACTCGTGCTGGATCTTCTTCGACGGAGCCGTACGCGCACTTCGCGCCCGCACCCTCGACATGATGGTTCTCGTCGCGGTCGCGGTCGGCGCCGGCTGGCTGTACTCCCTGGTCGTCACGCTCACCGGCGGCGGCGAGGTGTTCTACGAGGCCGCCACCGTCCTGGCCGCCTTCGTACTGCTCGGCCACTGGTTCGAAATGCGGGCGAGAGGCGGCGCCAACGACGCCGTCCGCGCCCTGCTCGACCTGGCCCCGCCCAAGGCGACAGTCATTCGTGATGGCCAGCCGGTCGAGGTCCCGACCGCCGAGGTGACGGTCGGCGACCTCCTGCTGGTCCGTCCTGGCTCCAAGATTCCCGTCGACGGCACCGTCGAAGAGGGTCAGAGCGAGGTCGACGAGTCGATGGTCACCGGCGAGAGCCTGCCGGTGCACAAGGAGCCGCGATCTGCCGTCATCGGTGCCACCATCAACCGCAACGGCACACTACGGGTGCGCGCAACCAAGGTGGGAGCCGACACCGCCCTGGCACAGATCGTCCACCTCGTCCAGCAGGCGCAGAACTCCAAGGCGCCGGGACAGCGGCTGGCCGACCGGGCGGCGTTCTGGCTCGTCCTCGTGGCATTGGTCGGAGGGGTGCTCACCTTTGCGGTCTGGCTGCTGGCCGCAGGGCAGCCGTTCAGCGTCGCGATCCTGTTCGCCATCACGGTCGTCGTCATCACCTGTCCCGACGCGCTCGGCCTGGCGACCCCCACCGCCATCATGGTGGGCACCGGGCTGGGGGCCAAGCGTGGGGTGTTGTTCAAGAATGCGATGGCGCTCGAATCCTCGGCCCGCATTCGGGTCGTGGTGATGGACAAGACCGGCACCTTGACCAAGGGCGAGCCGGAGGTCACTGATGTGGTGGTAGGTGACACGCTGCCGGACGATGAGTTCCTGCGCCTGGTCGCTGCCGTCGAGCGGGAGTCAGAGCACCCGCTGGCCGAGGCGATCGTCCGGCATGCGGATGGCCTGGGCTTGGCACCGATGAGAGCCGAGCACTTCGAGAACGTCCCCGGACACGGCGCTGTCGCGCGGGTCAAAGGGCGCAAGGTCGTGGTCGGCAACCGGCGGCTGCTGGAGCGGGAAGGGGTGGAGCCCGGGAAGCTGGCGAGCAGGCGGCAGGAAATGGCCGAGGGCGGCCGCACCGCCGTCATGGTCGCCGTGGACAACACGGTGGCCGGCGTCATCGGCATCGCGGACGCGGCGCGGGACACTTCCCCTGCCGCCATTGCCACGCTGCATGAGCTCGGCGTCGAGGTGGTGATGCTCACGGGAGACAATGCCGCGACCGCGGAGCGGATCGCGCAGCGACTCGGCATCGACACCGTGATCGCCGAGGTGCTCCCAGGAGACAAGGCGGCCAAGATCGCTGAGCTCCAGGCAGGCAGCCGCAAGGTGGCCATGGTCGGGGACGGCGTCAACGACGCCCCGGCCCTCGCGCAGGCCGACCTGGGCATCGCCATCGGCGCCGGCACGGACGTGGCCATCGAAACCGCCGATGTGGTGCTGATGCGGTCAGACCCGCTGGACGTGCCCGCGGCACTGCACATTGGCCGGGGCACGTTGCGCAAGATGCGGCAGAACCTGGGCTGGGCCATCGGTTACAACGCGCTCGCCCTGCCCATCGCCGCCGGGGTGTTCGAGCCGGCGTTCGGGCTCGTGCTTCGGCCTGAGATCGCCGCGCTGTCGATGTCTGGATCAAGCGTGATCGTGGCCGTCAACGCCCTCGCGCTCAAACGGCTGCGCCCGCCCTCTACGTGACGAAAGGCGGGTCAAGAACGCACCAGCCTGGCGACGGCGTCGCTGGCCTCCTTGACTTTCGCCGCGGCGTCCGGGCCGCCCTGGCGGGTCGCTTCGGCGACGCAGTGGGCAAGGTGTTCCTCAAGCAGGACCAGGGAAAAAGACCTCAGTGCGCTGGTGGCCGCGGACACCTGAGTCAGGATGTCGATGCAGTAGGTGTCCTCCTCGACCATGCGCTGCAGGCCACGGATCTGCCCCTCGACGCGGCGCAACCGCGTCATGTGCTTCTTCTTGCCCTGGCTGTACCCGGCCATGCCTCGCCTCTCCATCGGCGCCATCGCCCATGGACCTTACCCCCTGCCGTAGCCACGCCGGCACGAGCCCTCAGCTGACCGGGATCCGAGGCTCAGGCACAGGCATTCCCCCACGCACTCCCTCCTGGCAGTGATGTTGCTGCTTCTGGCAACACACCGGAGCAAGAGAAGGATGGCCCCACGCCGTTCGACGTGGAGCCATCCCGGCACTGCTATTTGAAGCGCCGCAGGCGCAGGCTGTTGCTGACCACGAAGACGCTGGAGAACGCCATCGCCGCTCCTGCGATCATCGGGTTGAGCAAGCCGAGCGCCGCCAGCGGCAGCGCGGCCACGTTGTAGGCGAAGGCCCAGAACAGATTGCCCTTGATCGTGCTGAGCGTCTTACGGGACAGCCGGATGGCGTCGGCGGCTACCCGCAGGTCGCCCCGTACCAGTGTGAGGTCGCTCGCCTCTATGGCGGCGTCGGTGCCGGTGCCCATGGCCAGCCCCAGGTCGGCCTGGGCCAGCGCGGCAGCGTCGTTGACCCCGTCACCGACCATGGCCACGACCTTGCCCTCGGACTGCAGGCGCTTGACCACGTCGACCTTGTCCGCGGGCAGCACCTCGGCGATCACCTCGTCGATGCCCACCTCGGCCGCGACGGTCTCGGCCACGGCCTCGTTGTCGCCGGTCAGCAGCACCGGCGTGAGACCGAGGGCGCGGAGCTGGGCGATGGCCTCCTTGCTGGTCGGCTTGACCGCGTCGGCCACCACGAGCACCGCCCGTGCCTGGCCGTCCCAGCCGACCGCGACCGCTGTGCGGCCACCGGCCTGGGCCTCGTGAAGGTCCCGCTCCAGATCGGCCGGAAGGTGCTGGGACCACTCCTCCAGCAGCCGGGGGCGGCCGACCAGCACCGCGTGGCCGTCGACGATGCCCTGAACGCCGAGCCCCTCGACGTTGGCGAAATCCTCCGGCGCGGGCAGTTCGCCGACGCGGGCGGCGGCACCCTTGGCGATGGCCTGAGCGATCGGGTGCTCGGAGGCGTATTCCAGCGCACCTGCCAGGCGCAGCACCTCTTCCTCGCTCGCTCCCTCGGCCACGTGGACGGCCGTGAGGGTCATCCTGCCCTCGGTGACCGTGCCGGTCTTGTCCAGCACCACCGTATTGATCTTGCGGGTGGACTCCAGCACCTCCGGCCCCTTGATCAGGATGCCGAGCTGCGCGCCTCTGCCAGTCCCGACCAGCAGCGCGGTCGGGGTGGCCAGACCGAGTGCGCACGGGCAGGCGATGATCAGCACCGCTACTGCCGCCGTGAAGGCCGCCCCCACACCGTCGCCGGTGCCGAGCCAGAAGCCCAGCGTGCCGAGGGCGAGAGCGATCACGATCGGCACGAAGACGCCGGAGATGCGGTCGGCCAGCCGCTGCACCTGCGCCTTGCCGGTCTGCGCCTCCTCCACCAGCTTGGCCATCTGGGCCAGCTGCGTGTCGGCGCCGACCCGGGTTGCCCGGACGATGAGCCGACCGCCCGCGTTCACGGTGGCGCCGGTGACCGCATCGCCCACGCCGACCTCGACCGGGACGGATTCGCCGGTGAGCATCGAGGCGTCCACGGCCGAGGAACCTTCCTCGACCACGCCGTCGGTAGCGATCTTCTCGCCCGGCCGGACCACGAACCGGTCGCCCGCCGTGAGCTGCTCGACGGGGACGCGCCGGCCGTCGGCCAGCTCCACGTCCTTGGCGCCCAGCTCCAGCAAGGCCCTCAGCGCAGAGCCGGCGCGCCGCTTGGAGCGGGCCTCGAAGTAGCGCCCGGCCAGGATGAACGCCGTCACCGCAGCGGCCGTCTCCAGATAGATGTTGCCGGAGCCGTCGGTGCGCTCGATGGTGAACGTGAACGGGTGCGTCATGCCGGGCGTGCCGGCGGTGCCGACGAACAGCGCCCACAACGACCAGCCCAGCGCGGCGAGAGTACCGACCGAGATCAGCGTGTCCATGGTGGCCGCGCCGTGGCGCAGGTTGGTCCAGGCTGCCTTGTGGAAGGGCCAGCCCGCATACGCCACCACTGGAGCGGCCAGCACCAGTGACAACCACTGCCAGTTCGTGAACTGCAGGGGCGGGACCATTGCCATGGCCACCACCGGGACCGACAGCACCACGGATGTGATGAGGCGGTGGCGCAGCGGCTGGAGCTCGTCCTCCGGCTCCTGCTCGGCCGCCTCCGTTCTGGGCGGGGCGGGCAGCGCGGCCGTGTATCCGGCCTTCTCTACCTCCGCGATGAGCTGCTGCGGGTCGACGTCCTCGGGAAAGGTGACCTTCGCCTTCTCCGTCGCGTAGTTGACCGTCGCAGTCACGCCGTCCATCTTGTTCAGCTTGCGCTCGATGCGGTTGGCGCACGAGGCGCAGGTCATGCCGCCGATCGAGAGCTCGACCGCGTTCTGCCGGTCATCGGTGACCTGTGTCATCACCGTTCTCCTTTCTCTCGCTCAGTGGCTGTGGCCGTCGTCGGCGTGCCCAGTCGATGTGGGCGTGGGCGTGGAGGTCGGGATCGCCGGCCGCTCCCCCGCGCCGAGGGTGAAGTCCGCGGTGCGGACCTCGCCCTCGTGCTGGAAGTCGAGGAACAGCCGGTAGTCGCCGATGCTGGGCGCCTCGGCGTAGAAGACGATTTCCGGCCCGGGGTCGGTCTTACCGTCGCCGGGCTCTCCGTCGGGGTGGACGTGCAAGTAGGCGAGGTCCCTGGCGCGCAGCGCCACGAGGTGGCCGTAGGCGCCGAGGTAAGGCTGTAGGTCGGTGACCGGCTTGCCGTCCTTGCTGACCTTGAGGGTGAGCTTGCTCGACTGGCCGGGCGTCAGCTCGCCGTCGAGGGTGACCTCGTATCCGTCGACGCTGGCCGTACGGCTGGCCCGCGGCAGCGCCTTCGGCTCGAAGTCGCCGGCGACGAGCAGGTCGGTGCCCAACGTCAAGGCCTTGCCGCCGGTGGGGACGAAGTCGGCGAAAGCGCGGTACGTTCCCGCGCCGGGCAGGGTGAGCTTCACCGACCAGACGCCGTCACCTGCTTCGGTGGGGTGGAGATGCTGGAAGGTGCTCAGGTCGCGGGACACGACGATGAAGTGAAGCTTCTTGTCGTGCTCAACCTGGTAGTCGGTGACCGGCTCACCGTCAGGCCCGATGACTGAGAAGCGGAAGTCGGTCGGCTCATCCGGCTTGATCGTCGCGGTGAGCGGGTGAAGGGTGTAACCGCTCTCGGACACCTGGAGCCCCCCGGGGGTATCGTCCTTCACCTGCTCGGTGGCGTGCTCCCCGTGCCCCGCACTCGCGCTGGCGGTGGGCGCCGTCATGGCGGCGTGGTCCTCGGCCGGGGGCGTCCCTACCGGCCCCACCATCTTGCCCGCGCCCAGAGCGCCGCCGAAAACGACGGCCAGCCCCAGGACGTATGAGCCGAGCTTGGCTGCGGTGTTCACTGGTTCGCCACCTCGTAACCGGCCTCTTCAACGGCGGAGATGATCTTCGCCGGGTCAATGGGGCCGTCGCTGTCGACGGTCAGCAGCCCAGTCGCCAGGTCCACCTCGACGTTGGCGACCCCGGTCACTTCGGTGACCTCTTCCTTGACCGAACTGACGCAGTGGCCGCAGGTCATGCCCTTGACGGTGTAGGTGGATGTGGTGCTCATATCGGTCTCTCCTTCGAATCAGGTCGGTCAGGAACGCACAAGTCTGGCGATCGCCTCGGATGCCTCCTTGACCTTGGCGTCAGCCTCCGGCCCGCCCTTCAGCGTGGCTTCGGCGACGCAGTGGGCCAGGTGCTCTTCGAGCAACGACAGGGAGAACGACTTCAGCGCGTTGTTCGCCGCCGACACCTGAGTCAGGATGTCGATGCAGTATTTGTCGTCCTCGACCATCCGCTGCAACCCGCGGACCTGCCCCTCGATGCGGCGCAGCCGCATCGCATGGTCCTGCTTGCTACCGCTGTATCCGGCCATGTCCACCCCTCTCCCTGTCAATCGCTCGGAATTAAACCATACCCCCCTACCGTATTTCTGACAACCGGACGGCCGGCCATCCGCTGCCTGGCGAGACCAAGGAGCCCGACCTGCCACAGGCGATCCGCGGGCCAGGCGTCCTCGGCGGGACGTCGCTCGCCGCCTTCTCGACCGCCGTTCACCTCGGCAACGACGCGATCACCGCGGTCACGTAGCCCCGCTGCCGACGTTGCAGATTCGTTTCGAACCGGCCACATCGGCGGGCTCACGCCGGCGCCGAGCTTGGCGACCCGGCGTTCGCCACCATTCCTGGCCGCGGGCCCCCGCTCCCCTGCTCGGCAGCGTGCCGGCTCGGCCGCCGGCCACTCCTGGTGAGCCCGCTGGACGCCGGCGCAGGCGCCCGGGAGCCGATCCCGGCGGACTTGACATATACCCCCCACTGGTATTGATTGACCCGTACCCAATATACCTCTTAGGGGTATGGGTGCACCTTGCACATACCCCAACCGGGTATGAGAAACTCTGGAGGAGCTCATGTCTGGACCATCCCCTCGGCGCTGGGCCGCTCTGGCCCTGATCGCCACCGCCCAGTTCATCGTCATCATGGACACGTCGATCATCGGTGTGGCCCTCCCCCGCATCCAGCAGGACCTGGGCTTCTCCCAGGAGAACCTGTCCTGGGTCTTCAACGCCTACGTCGTCGCCTTCGGCGGCCTGCTGCTCCTGGGCGGCCGCCTGTCCGACCTGTTCGGCGCCCGGCGGCTCTTCAGCACCGGCTGGCTGATCCTGCTCGCCGGCTCGCTCCTCGCCGGCATCGCCCCAGAGGTGTGGGTCGAGCTGACCGGCCGCGCCGTCCAAGGAGTCGGTGCGGCCCTGATCGCCCCATCGGCCCTCACCCTCCTGATGATGTTGTTCGGCCACGACCCCAAGGAACTGACCAAGGCCCTCGCCCTGTACGGCGCCGCCGCGCCCGCGGGCGGCACCGCCGGCGTCTTCCTCGGCGGCGTCATCACCGAATACCTCAGCTGGCCGTGGGTCTTCTACATCAACATCCCCATCGCCCTCATCGTGCTCCTCGCCACCGGTCCGCTGATGCCCGCCGCCCAGCCCCGGCGCGGAACCATCGACGTCCTCGGCACGGTGACCGTCACCCTCGGCCTCGGAGCCGCCGTCTACGCCATCGTCCGCGCGCCGGAAGCCGGCTGGAGCTCCGCTGAGACGTGGATCGTGCTCGCCGTCGCCGCGGCGCTGCTCGCCGCGTTCGTCGCCATCCAGGCCCGCCGCCGCGAGCCGCTGATGCGCCTGTCGATCTTCCGTACGCCGAACCTCGCCGCCGCCAACCTCACCCAGCTGCTGCTGGGCGGAGCCTGGATCCCGATGTGGTTCTTCCTCAACCTCTATCTGCAGCAGGTCCTCGGCTACAGCGCCTTCCCCAGCGGCGCCGCCCTGCTCCCGATGACCGTCCTCATCATGATCGGCATGATCGTCCTGGCGCCCCGTGCCATCAACCGGTTCGGCCCCAAGGGGACCACGGTCACCGGCCTGGTCCTCCTCACCGCGGGCATGGCCTGGCTCTCGCTGATCAGCCCGGACGGCAGCTTCGCCGCCGACGTCCTGCCGGCCAGCCTCGTCGCCGCCCTCGGCATGTCGCTGGCCTTCATCCCCTCCCTCGGCACCGCCATCTCATCCGCCCGCCCGGAAGAGGGCGGCCTCGCCTCCGGCATCGTCAACACCAGCTACCAGGTCGGCTCCGCGCTCGGCCTGGCCGCGATGACCGCCGTCGCCGCCGCCAACGGCTCCGGCCGGCTCGGTGACCTTCCCGCGCTGACCAACGGCTTCTCCGCCGCCTTCATCGGCGCCGCCGCCATCGCCCTCGCCGGCGTCCTGATCGCCGCCACCACCCTGCGGACCCGCGCCACCGCACCCGCCGCGGAAGAGGTCACCTCCGCACCTGGATGACACACCGACCACCGCTGGGCACGGACAGTTCGATGCCCATCCTCATCGCCTAAAACGGCCTCTTCTCTGGCAGGCATGCCAGAGAAGAGGCCGCACGCCTGCTGGCGGCCGCCGCCAGGAGGCGCCGGGCACCGCCGAGCACCGGCCCGCTCATCCCGCCCAATGAGCCAAGCATGAACACCAAGGACATCGCCCGGCCGCGGGCTCGTCGCGTACCGCGGTCGTGGCCGGCAGCGAGATCAGGAGCGCTGTGAGAGAATCAGCAGGAAGAACCGTGTTCATCGCCGGGGGTGCCCAAGGCATCGGGCTCGGCATGGCCCGCGCGTTCGCCAAGGAAGGCGCCCGTCTCGCGCTGGCCGACCCCGATGTGCCGCCTTACTGCGACTCGTGGGCGCTCGTCGACGGTGAGCTGGAAGATGTCCGGTCGCGCGTAGTGGCCTATGACGTCGAGGTCCATCCGGGCCTGCGCGAGTTGCCGAAGGTCGAGCCGAGCCGCCAACATGCCTTCACCCTCGCGCAGCGGACCCGCGAGGACCTCGCCGAAGGGAGACACGATCACGCTGCCACCCGAGATGAGGACGGTCCCTGGTACGTCGCCCTGAATCGGATGGACGTCCGGAGGCAGGCCCTCGCGTTCCAAATACTGGCATGCGCTCAGCACGAAGCATCGTCCTTCCACGGCGATGTGCCGCATCGTCGCGAGCCAGGAGTCGCGGTCGTCGACCGTGGGGGCGCACCAGATGTCCACGCCCTTGGCATACATCGCCGCGCGGAACAGCGGCATGTAGTTCTCCCAGCAAATCGCCGAGCCGACGCCCCACACGTCGCCCGCCGTGGAGCCGCTCCCCTGTGTGTGGAGGGGCAGCACCGGCATCGTCGAGCCGTCACCGGTTCCCCAGATCACCCGTTCCGCGGCTGTTGGCATCAGCTTGCGGTGGATCAACGGCTCCGTATGGTCCGGGCTGATCAACAGCGCGACGCAGTGCAGAGTCCGGCCGACCCGTTCGACGGCGCCGATGATCAATGTGACCCCCAGTTCCCTGGCGAGCTCCGAGAGTGCGTGGGTCTGCGGGCCAGGCACGTCAATCGCCGCATCCCAGTACCGCTGGAACTCCCTGCGGCCGGCTGGATCACGCGACCCGACGCGTACGCCGAAGTCAAGGCCTTTGGGGTAGCCGCCCAGTAGTGCCTCCGGCAGAACGATCAGGCGAGCACCTTGCTCAGCGGCTCGACGCACCCATGTGATCGCCCGGTTCAGCGTGGCGGCGGTGTCGAACATCGTCGATCCGACCTGGACGACGGCCACCGAGAGCATCGGCGCGTCCGCTGCGATGGAATTCATGGGCCAACGCTAAGACCCATAAGATTCATCTGAGAAACTGATGATCATGATATCCGATATCCGCCATACCGATCTCCGGCGGGTCGACCTCAACTTGCTGATGGTCTCAGCGCGTTGATGTCCGAGCGCAACGCAACCCGAACCGGGCAGAGAATCGGGATGAGCCAGGCGGCGGTAAGCGGTGCGCTGTCTCGAGTGCGTACGGTCTTTCACGACCCGCTGTTCGTCCGTGCCCCTGGCGGCCTGGCTCCCACGCCGCGCGTAGTCGAGCTCGCCGGTCAGATCCGTCCTGCGCTGGCCGCGCTGGCGGACGTGATATGCGACGCGGATGCGTTCGACCCCACGGCAAGGCCGCCGCACCCGCACCCCGGTGCGAGCCCTCATGCGCGTCTTCCTCCATGGTGCGTGTTGGTCGGAGGGCTGTGACGTTGTGCCGGTGTTGGTCGAGTCCGTGTCGAAGACGCCGTTCGCGCAGGTCTCATTGGTCGATGACACGGACGCCATGATCGCCGTATCGGGCTCCTCGGGCGGCGGTGGTGGGGGCGGCCGCGTCGATGTGACTGAGGTCGGCCGGCCTGTTGGCCCGAGCGAGGTCCGCCGGGCAGGGCCCGGTCCTCGGGCGGCGAAGTCACCACTCGTCCCGTGCGACGTCTGCGTCCCGCCTGGCCCGGTGGCCACCTGGGGCGCGTATGGGGGACGGGCCGTGCGAGCCGTGGCACCCTCGGCGGTGAGCGGCTCCGCACGGCTCGGGGTACGGTTCCCAACGGTAGGTGATCGAGGACGTACTTTGAAGTGGGTGGATACCCTGGTGCCAGTGACGCGATGGGAGGGCTGAGCGATGCGTACCACGCGGCGGCCGGGATCGTACGTCTGTGGGATCGACGCAGCGATGGACGTGATCGGCGGCAAGTGGAAGGTGCTGATCCTTTGGGCGCTTCACGAGCGACCGCACCGCTTCGGCGAACTCCGCAGGGAGTTGCCTGGAGTGACTGAGAAGGTTCTCACCGCCCAGCTACGGGAGCTGGAGCTGGACGGCATGCTGATTCGCGAGGTGCACGCCGAGGTGCCGCCCCGCGTCGAGTACTCCCTGACGCCGCTCGGCGTCTCGCTCAACGAGGCGCTGGCCCCACTCGGCGCCTGGGGACGGGAGAACATCATCGGCCACGTTGCCCATCGCTGACTCCGGACCTGTACGCTCCGCCCTCGTCCGAGTCCTCCACCGTGAGATCACGTCTGTGCGAAACGGCCGCTCTGGCGTTTGAGTTGCTCGGTCGGAGGGCTGCCTGTGATCCACAGCTCCTGGTGCAGGCTGGTGAGGTCCGGGGCTCCCACCGCCCCCCATGGGCTCCGGGCGACGGCGGAGGAGGCCATCGGACAGAGCCCTCTCCAGCACTGCGAGCGGCCCATCCTTCGGCTGGCCGCTGACGACGCACGGGACGTCAACCACTGGCGCGGTTTCCTCGCAGCCATTCCGTCTTCGCTTGCGGGCACGAACCGTCTGGTGGTGCCGGTCCGCCGCTCACCCCGGTAAGGGGCCTGGGGCAGGGTGGGATGGCAGCCGGACTACTCACGAGTGCGACCGCCAGGTGGCCACAGCCCAGAGCAGCCGGACGGCAGGAGTGGGGAAACGGGGAAATTCACGTCGAACGGTCACTCCGCCGTGCCCGTGCCCGTGCCGGAGACCATGCCGAGAACCCGCTCGGTCCGGCCGTCCTCGGCGGGCATCGCGTCGAGGATGGCGCGGGCGCGGGAGGCCACCAGGTCGGCAGCCATGCGGTCGGTCAGGATGTAGAGACGGCCGTCGAGGATCGCCTCGACGACCTGCTCGCCCACCGTGTCGATGTCGCGGCCGTGAGCAGCGATGATCTCGGCCCCCTGCCTTGCCAGCTCCGCCACCCGCGCCCGCTCCCCGGGCGGCAGGAGGTCGTCGGGCGCCGCGTTCAGGCTGTTGGTCGTGATGCCGGTGGCCACCAGGCCGGGGAGGAGCACGCTCGCCCCGATGGAGGTCCCTTCGTCGCGCAGGCCATAGTGGAGCGTCTCGGTCAGTGCGATGACGGCCGCCTTGGACGCGGTGTAGCCGTAGGCGGCGCTGCGACCCGGAAAGACGCCCAGGCCGGCGACCGAGGCGGTGTTGACGATGTGGCCGGGTCCTCCCCGGCTCAGCATCCTGGGCAGGAAGGTCTGCACGCCATTGTTCACGCCGTCGAGATTCACACCGGCGATGTAGTCCCAGATCGGATAGGTGATCTGCTCGGAGATCTTGCGCAGGCCGAGGCCCACGCCGGCGTTGTTGAACAGCAGGGAGACCGGGCCGAGCCGCTGCTCGGTCGCGTCGGCCACGGCGGTGAAGGCCCTGCGGTCGCGGACGTCGAGCTCGAAGGTCTGCACGCTCTCGGCGTCCGGGGCGAGGGCCGCCAGTTCGTTCTTGGCCGCGTCGAGAGCTGCGGCGTCGATGTCGGCCAGGGCCACTCGCACTCCCTGGCGAGCCAGAGCCCGTGCGATGCCGCGCCCGATGCCTTGCGCGCCCCCGGTGATGAAGGCCGTCGCGCCGGACAGGTTCTCCATGTCTCCCACCTCGTAGAGATTCTCTCTTAGTAGAGAGGATATACGATTATAGTCTACTTACTATTAGGACCGGCATGGACGAACCGAACAGTCCCTGACTGCGCACCCCGGCTCTGGGTTGTGTGTGCTCCCCCTTCTGGCAGCTGCGGCCTCGTTCCCCGGTCACAGCGACCTGGCGGTAGGGGTGCCCAAGGACCCTAGCTCGATTGCTCCCCGGCAGCTTCCCAGCGGCGACCATCCCCTCGAGATGGAGCCTCGCGGGCCCGGCGCGCTCCGCTACCCGGCACGCGGGCTCGGCGCCCTGTGGGAGAAGCCGGCCCGGGTACCGGAAGGACTGGCCGCCGTGCTCGGCCGTACCAAGGCAGCGCTGTTGCAGGCGCTGGACGAGCCGCACAGTACGGGGGACCTGGCCACCCGGCTCAGCGTCACGGCGAGCGGCCGTCTCGCAGCACGTGCGCGCGCTGCGCGAAGCCGGGCTGGTCTCCACCCGCCGCATCGGCCGCGCGGCCGTACACCACCGCACCGAACGCGGAGTCGAGCTCACCCGTTCTTCATGCTGAACTCGGTGTTGCGGGGATCCTGGAGACACGGAGACAGGTACGCCGGGTGTGCGCCGCGAGGCGCTTGGTCGTATCCCTGGCTCACTGGGGAGGAACTCGGAGGATGTTCCTGGGTCGCCTCGTTCCGCAGAGCTTGTTTCCTTGCCGTTCGCTTTCTGCCACGACAGCCTGCGCCGCGTCTTCCTGCGCAGTCGCGGCATCGTCCCGCGCATCGCCCGCCGGGGTGTCGAGTCGAGGCGGCCGTTACTGATTGCCCGCAGTCCACCGTTGCCGTCGCGAGCCCTTCGCGGTCTCAGCTTGATCGCCGGTGCGGTCGGCGCGGCCACATCAGGCCTGGTGCCCCGGTTGCTCGGCAACGACCGCCCGGACGACGAAGGGGAGGAACACATGGCCCTGAGCCAGCTGGCCGCCTGACGGTGTGCGGGCGGCGAACGCGGCCGCCCGTACACCCCTAAATCCCCAAGAAAGTCCCACTTCTCCGTTGGAGGCGTTGAAAGACCGGCCTGCGCGCGTTATTCAGCCGACAAGCTCCTCCTTACAGGAGATGATCGGGGTGACCATGCGTGGGGCGGCGCTCGCAG
>NZ_SMKO01000105.1 GCF_004348685.1 Nonomuraea deserti
GCGGTACTGTGGACCGTCGCGACCGCCCGGCAGCGGTGAAGGAGATCCGATGAAGAGCCGACGGTGGAGCCGGTCGAGCGGCACCCGCGACACGCTGCTGCGCGCCGCCCGCGAGGTCTTCCTGGCCAAGGGGTACGCCGAGGCGACCGTCGCCGACATCGTCGGGACGTCCGGCATCAGCGTCGGCAGCCTCTACCACCACTTCGGCGGCAAGCCCGGCCTGTTCCTGGCGTTGTGGGAGCAGTTCATGCGCGGCCAGGAGGAACGCACCTCCAAGGCGGCCAAGGCCGCGGAAGGCACCGCCGAACGTTTCCTCGCCGGGGCCCGCGCCTACCTGGAGGGCTCGTGGGAGCACCGCGAGGTGGCCAGGTTGTTCCTGGAGAACGACGGGCCCGCCGAGTTCGTCACGCTGCGCCGGCAGCGCGGCTGGGACTGGATCGGCGGCAACAAACGCCTGCTCGGCCTGGCGGACACACGCGAGAGCCACGTGCTCGTCGTGCTGCTCACGACCATGATGGGCGAAGCGGGCCGCGAGGTGGCCGCGTGCGAGACCGGCGAGGACGCCAGGGTGACGATCGACGAGGTGATCCGCCTGGTGAGGCGGCTGCTCCCTACTGCGGACGGCGTATCCGAGCCGTCTCCTTAGGGACGACGACACGGCGTGCGGTCAGATGCGAGCGTGGACCGCATGGACGCTCTCCGCAAGGCGCTGGGCTGGCTCTCCGCCTGCTACGCGCTGGTCTTCCTGTCGTTCGCGCTGCCGCACTGGGGCGTCGTGCCCGGCCTGATGGGCGAGCCCGTGATCATCCCGGCCGCGGTCGTCGAGACGCTGTGCGTGGCCGCCATGCTCGCCGGCGCCCGCGGCGCGCTGGCAGGGCGCTCCTGGGCCTGGAACGGGCTCGTCTACAGTCACGCCGCGGCGCTGGGCGGGGTGGTCCTGGGCATCCTGGCCCTGGCGCTCAGCGGGGGCGCGGACACGGCGCTGCTCACGTGGTATCACGGCTCGATGGCGGCCATGCTCGCCGCGGGCCTCGCCGGAGCCTTCTACGTCTCCAGCGTGCGCAGGTAGGCGGCGGCGTCGTCGAGGCGGCCCTCGCCGAACACGCGGATGCCGTCGAGCTCCAGCAACGCCGTCGTGACGCCCTGACCCGGCGTGCGGCGCCCCTGGAAGGTGCCGTCGTAGATGGACAGCCCGCCGCACGAGGGGCTGCCCTCCTTGAGCACCGCCATCCGGATCCCGGACGAGCGCGCCAGCGCGAGCGCCGACCGCGCGCCCGACAGGAACGCGGCCGTCACGTCGGAGCCGTCGGCCGCCAGCACGCGCGCCGCGCCCGAGAGCACGGCCGCGCCGCCCGCGCCGCCCTCGATCTCGGCGGCCGGGCGCGGGACCGGCAACCCGCCCTCGACCTCGGGGCAGAACGGCACCAGCCGCCCCTCCGCGCGCCACGTGGCGAGCAAGGCGTCAGAACTGGTCTTCGCGCCGCCGTCGTAGCGCACCTTGCGCCCCATCAGGCAGGCGCTGACGAGGATCCTTTCCACGACCTCGATCCTATGAGCCCGATCGGCACCAGCGAGACGGCGGCCAGCACGATGGTCACCCAGAACGCGTACGCGAACGGCTGGGCCGCGCCGTCCCTCGTGGACGATTGCAGCACCACGGTGAGCACCGCGACGCCGAACGGCGCGGCGAGGCGTACCGCGATCGTGCTGAGCGTGGTCGCGGCCGGGATGGCGGCCCGCTCCAGCGTCCTGAACGCGGCGGCCATCACCGACGTGGACACCAGCCCGTGCCCGAGCCCGAGCCAGAACATCGCCACCAGCCCTCCGTCGAGCAGGACGAACGCCATGATGCCCGTCACCGCCACGACGATGCCCGCGGCGCCCGCTCCGCGCGGACCCCGGCTGTCGGTGAGCTTGCCCGCCAGCGGCATCGTGAGCGCCGCGCCGACGCCCATCGGGGCCAGCAGCAGGCCCGCCTCCAGAGCGCTGCCGCCCTCGGCGAGCTGGCTGTAGAGGGGCACGAGCACGGTGAAGCCGAACAGGGCCGCCGAGTAGCACACCAGCGCGCACACCGCCGCGGCGAACGATCGGTCGCCGAACAGCCGCAGGTCCAGCAGCGCCCCCGAGGTCCGCAGCGCCCGCAGCACGAACGCGGCGACCAGCGCCACGCCGATCCACAGCGCGGGGTGCGCGGGCGAGGAGCCGTTGCCCACCTCGGACAGCCCGTGGACCAGGGCGGCCAGGCCTGGTGAGAGCAGCGCGAGGCCCACCACGTCGAGGCCGCGCGGGCTCGCGGCCGGCTCGCGGGGCAGCAGCACGTACGCGGCCACCAGCGCGACCGCGCAGACCGGTACGTTGATCAGGAACAGCCAGCGCCAGCCGAGACCCTCCACGATCACCCCGCCGAGCGGCGGCCCCAGCACGGGCGCCAGCATCGCCGGGACCGAGATCATGGCCATGGCGCGGCCCATCCGCTCCCGCCCCGCCGCCTGGGCCAGCAGCGTCTGGCCCACCGGCAGGAGAAGGCCACCGCCCAGCCCCTGCACCGCGCGGAAGGCGACCAGGCTGCCGACCGACCAGGCGGCGGCGCTGAGCGCGGACCCCGCCACGAACAGCACGAGCGAGAACAGCCAGACGTTCCTGCCGCCGAACCTGCCGACCGCCCAGCCGGTGACGGGGACCGTCATCGACAGCGCCAGCAGGTAGCCGGTGACCGCCCACTGCATGGTGGCGAGCGTCGTGTGGAAGTCGCGGGCCAGGGTGCCGAGCGCGACGTTGACGATCGTGGTGTCGAGCATCGTCATGACGACGCCCAGGAGGACGACCAGGCCGGTGGCGTGGAGCGGGTTTTGTACACCGTATCGCATGCCGTACAGCGTATCAGTTTCGTACGGCGTCTAGAATCGGGTACGTGACTTCCATCTGGTCCCGGCCCGCGCCGCCGCGCCGTCCCGCGCTGAGCAGGGAGGCCATCGTGGCCGCCGCCGTCGCGATCGCCGACGCGGAAGGGCTGGCCGCGGTCTCCATCCGGCGCGTCGCCGCCGAGCTCGGCGCGCGGGCCATGACGCTCTACTCGTACATCGAGCGCAAGGAGGACCTGCTGGCGCTCATGCACGACGCGATCGCCGCCGAGGTGCTCGTCGACGAGCCGCTGCCGGACGACTGGCGGGAGGCGTTGCTGCTGCTCGCCCGGCGCGAGCGCGAGATGGTGCTGCGCCATCCGTGGCGGGTCGAGCTGATCTCGCAGCGGATCGAGGTGGGGCCCAACGGGCTGCGTCATGTGGAGCAGAAGTTGTCCGTGTTCGACGGGTTCGGGATCGACCGGCTGACGGCCTGGCGGATCCTGGCCGCGTACGCCGACTACATGACCGGGTTCGTGATCAGGGAGGCGACCGACCGCCGCGCGCCCAGGGAGCAGGGCATCAACGACGCCGAGCGGGCCGCCGTCGCCGAGCCGTACATCAGGGAGCTGATCGAGGGCGGCGAGTTCCCCCGGCTGGCGCCGATGATCCAGGAGGGTGTGCGGGGCGCCGACGACAACTTCGAGCGCGGGCTCTCCTGGGTGCTGGACGGAATCGAGGCCGACCTGCACGGGCGATAGCCTTACCTCCGATGAACACCGTCGTCTCCACGATCGTCATCGTCGGCTCCCTGCTGCTCATGCTGGCGAGCCTGGTCGTCGCGATCCGCAACCGGCCGATGGGCATGGTGCTGCTGTCCGGGTTCGCCCTGCTCGAGGTGGCCCTGCTCGTCCAGGCCGGCTTCGTGATCGCGGCGGTGGCCGGCGGAGCGGGGCCCGGCGACAAGGTGACGCTGTTCGGCTACATCGGCGGCGGGGTGCTGATCCCGCCCGCCGGGGTGTTCCTGGCGCTGGCCGAGCGGAGCAGGTGGGGGCCGGCCATCCTGGTCGTGGCCGGGTTCGCGATCGCGGTGATGAACGGGCGGCTGCTGCAGATCTGGCAGGGCGTGGCGTGACCGCCCCCATCGGCTCCGGGCCCGGGCGCGCCCTGATCGCCGTCTACGGGCTGTTCTCGCTGGCCGCGGGCGCGCGGGCGGCCGTGCAGATCGCCGGCCGCTTCTCCGAGGCTCCGCTGGCCTACTCGCTGTCGGCCTTCGCGGCGCTCGTCTACATCGTCCTCACCGTGGCGCTCGCGCGTGGGGCGCGCAGCCTGGCGCTGGCCGCGCTCGGCATCGAGCTGGCCGGCGTGCTGATCATCGGCACCGCCAGCCTGGTGGATCCGACGGCGTTCCCCGACGAGACGGTCTGGTCGGCGTACGGCAGGGGTTACCTGTTCATCCCGCTCGTGTTGCCGCTGGTGGGCCTCTACTGGCTGCTGCGCCGTCGATGACCCCGGCCCGCGCGGCGTTATCGCCGTGCCCGCCGGGGCAGTGGCTGATCCCATGAGCAGTATCGAACACTCCGTAGACGTAGAGGCCCCCATCTCGGCGGCCTACAACCAGTGGACGCAGTTCGAGAGCTTCCCCGAGTTCATGGAGGGCGTGGAGTCGGTCAAGCAGATCGGCGACACGCGCACGGCGTGGGTGGTGGAGATCGCCGGGGTCAGGCGCGAGTTCGAGGCCGAGATCACCGAGCAGCACCCCGACGAGCGCGTGGCCTGGCGGTCGGTCGACAAGCCGCACCAGGCGGGCGTGGTGACCTTCCACCGCATCGACGACACGAGGACCAAGGTCACGCTCCAGATGGAGTACGACCCCGAGGGCTTCATCGAGACCGCCGGTGACTGGCTGCAGATCGTCCGCATGCGCGTCACGAACGACCTCAACCGCTTCAAGGAGTTCATCGAGTCGCGAGGCCGCGAGACGGGCGGCTGGCGCGGCGACGTGCCGGGGTCGCACCAGCGCGGCTCCACGTACGGCGGGGAGCGGTCCGTGCCGCCCGGCACCGTGGGCGGCGGTGGCGCGCCTCCCGGTGGCACGCTCCCGCCTCCCGGACCGGTGCCGCCGCGCGACCAGCCCCCCGAGGGGCCGCGTCCCATTCTCTGATCCGCCGTCTCGATCCGGGCGTCCCCCGGCGCCAGCACGATCAACCACCGGACGCCGCTCTGGGCGAGCACGTCGCGGCCCAGCCGGGCCAGGCTCGACGACCGGTGTCGCCCCCGGGCCTCACGAGGCTCGGGGGCTCGTCTTGGGACAGGAATAAATTGCCCTTTGGGTCCTGTTAGGCTGGTGATTCGTCCCATGACTTGATGAACGGAGGATCTCCGGCGCATGAGCGTGCTCGCCCAAGAGTCCAGAGGCCGTACCAGCCCTCTCGCCTGGCTGCTCGTGCTGGGAATCGTCCTCGCCGCGCTGAACCTGCGCACCGCCGTCACCAGCGTGGGGCCGCTGCTCGACCAGCTCGCCGGCGCGCTCGGCATGACGAGCGTCGGCACCGGCGTGCTCACGACGCTGCCGGTGCTGGCCTTCGCCAGCGTCGGCGCGATCACCCCTACGCTGGCCAGGCGCGTGGGCGAGCACCGGTTGCTGCTGCTCGCCCTCGTCACGCTCGGCGCCGGAATGCTCATCAGGTCAATGGCGGGCTCGGCCGAGATATTCCTGCTGAGCAGCGCGGTCGCGCTGTCCGGCGGAGCCGTCGGCAACGTGCTGATCCCGACACTGATCAAGAGGCACTTCCCGGCCCGCACCGGGATCATGACCACCGTCTACACCACGGCCCTGGCCGCCGGCACCATGCTCGCCGCCGCCGCGACCGTGCCGATCGAGCGCGCGTCAGGCGACTGGCACATCGCGCTCGGCGTGTGGGCCGCCCTGGCCGCCGTGGCCGCCATTCCGTGGCTTGCGCTGCTGCGCAGTGAGCCGGAGCGGGACACGGGCGCCGGGGACGCGGGCATCCGCCGGCTGGTGAGAAGCAGGCTGGCGTGGATGGTGGCGATCTATTTCGGCACCCAGTCGATGATCGCGTACATCATGTTCGGCTGGCTCCCCACCATCCTCACCGACGGCGGGTACACGACGTCGCAGGCCGGGCTGGTCCTGGGGGTGTTCACCGCGCTGAACATCCCGGTCTCCATCGCCACGCCCATGGTCGCCTCCCGCTTCCGCGACCAGCGACCGGTCGTGGTGGGGCTCGTGGCGTTCTACGCGGCGGGGTTCCTCGGGTTGTGGTTCGGGCCCGCGTCCATGGCGCTGGCCTGGATCGTGCTGGTGGCCGTGGGCATGGGGTCGTTCCCGCTGGCGCTGATGATGCTGGCGCTGCGCACCCGCACGCCGGAGGCCACGGCCGGGCTGTCCGCCTTCGGGCAGAGCGCCGGCTACCTCATCTCGGGGGCGGGGCCGCTGCTGGTCGGCGTGCTGCGCGAGGCCACCGGCGGGTGGGCGCTGCCGTACATGATGATCTTCCTGGTCCTCGTGGCGCAGCTCTGCACCGGCCTGTACGCGGGCCGCGACCGCTACCTGGAGGACGAGCGGCCGCCCGCCACGGCTGGGAAGATCGGCGGATGAGATCCACCGTCGTCACCTTCCCGTCCGGCCGGGTCAGCGGCCGCTCGCGGATCGCGGGAGCCGTGCCGGTGGGGGACCGGCACGGCCTGGTCGTCGCCGAGACGCCCTTCCATCCCCTCGACCACACCTGGCCCGACCAGCCCGCGGATCGGGGCACGATCGCGGGCCTGCCGGTCGTCGACTGCGTTACAGGGGCCCAGTCGAGCTCCGGCGAGGTGTTCGCGGGTGGGGACATCCCGGTGCGGCGCGGCGCCGAGGGGTGGGAGTGGCTGGTCCTGCACGTCACCGAGTCGCCGGTGCCCGTGGGGGCCGAGGTGGAGCTGGAGGTGGACGCCGGCTTCCGCGCGGGGCTCTCGGCCGGCCACACCGCCTGCCACCTGGCCGCGCTCGCCCTCAACGCGGCGCTGGCCGATCGCTGGCGCAAGGAGCCGGCGCTCGACGGGCTCGGGCGTCCCGACTTCGACCAGGCGGCGATCGCCTCGTCCCGGATCGTGCCGAGCGGCAGCGTGGACGTCTACCGCCTGGGCAAGTCGTTGCGGAAGAAGGGCTTCTCCGCCGAAGGGCTGGACCTGGCGCAGGTCACCCGGCGCGTGAACGAGCAGCTCGCCGCCTGGGTGGCCGCCGGGGCCCCGGTGGCCATCGACGTGCCGGGGCCGGAGCTGACGGCCCGCCGCACCTGGCGGTGCTCGCTGCCGGAGGGCGAGGCGTCCATCCCGTGCGGCGGCACGCACGTGAGCGGCACGGCGGAGCTGGGGCGGGTCGAGGTCGCGCTCACGCTGGAAGAGGCGGCCCTGACCATGCGCACCACCTGCGTCCGGCGCGACGTGCGGTAGCCGGCAGGTTCCGGTATTTCGTCAGCATATGCTGACAAGCGGGCGGTTGTCAGCATATGCTGACGCCATGGACGTCACCGAAATGGCCGGGAGGGCCGCCGACCGCGACCCCGGAGTGGGGCTGGCGGCGGTGGCCGCGCTCAGAGCCCTGCTAGAGGAGTTGGAGGCGGCGCACGTCTCCAACGCCCGCGCGCAGGGGTGGTCCTGGGAGCAGATCGCCGACGCGCTGGGAGTGCGTCGGCAGACCGCGCACCGCAAGCACGCCCGCAGGACGAGGAGGTAACACGTGTTCGCCAGGTTCACGGAAGGTGCCCGCAGGGCCGTGGTGCGGGCGGGAATCCTCGCACTCGACGCCGGGCGGCCCGCGCTCGGCGCCGATCTGATGCTGCTGGGGCTGGCCGAGGTGCGCCCGTTCGCGCTCGCGTCGTTCACCGCCCGCGCGACCGACGTGCGCGAGCGCGTCGGCGCGGGCGACCCGCGGGCGCTGCTGGCCACGATCGGCATCGACCTCGACGCGGTGCACCGCCGCACCAGGGCGGGCACGGACGACCCCGGCCTGTGGAGCCTGCGCCGCTCGCGGCTCCGCCCGCTCCGCGTCACCCTGTACGGGCCGCTCGGGCAGCTCCCGCTGGCCATGCACGCCAGAAAGGTCGTCGAGGTGGCGGCGTGGCGGCCGGGGCCCGTCACGGGGGAGCGGCTGCTGTGGGGCCTGCTCGCCGATCACGCCAACGGCGCCGCCGCGATCCTCGCGGGCGCGGGCGTGGACCTGCCGGCACTCGTCCGGGAGGCAGGCATACCCACCCGCCGGGCCGCCTGACCGGTCAGCCGGCGTCGCTCGCCGCCGGCTGAAGATGGGCGATCTTCTCCGGATTGGCGATCAGGTAGATCGTGCTGATCCTCCCCTCCGAGACCTCCAGCGAGACCACCGTCACCACCCGCCCGGCCGCCGAGATGAGGATCGCCGGGGCGTTGTTCAGCACCGCGGAACCGAAGGAGATGCGCTCCGTCCGCGCCAGGCCGACCGACTTCATGAAGCGGGCGAGGCTCGCGGGGCGGCCGATCGCCAACACGTAGCGGCCGACGTTCTCCACCCCGGTGATGGTCCGCAGCGCGGCCCTGGCCTTGCCGCCGCCGTCGGTGACCATCGTGATCTCGTCGGCGAACATCGCGATCAGCGTGTCCAGGTCTCCCTCCGCCGAGGCGCTGACGAACCGCTCCGTCATCCGCCTGCGCTGCTCACGGTCCACGTCGAAGCGCGGCCGCTTCTCCCGTACATGCTCGCGCGCCCGCCGGGCGAGCTGCCTGGTGGCCGGTTCGCTGCGTGCGATGATCTCCGCGATCTCGGCGAACGGCAGGTCGAACGCCTCCCGCAACACGAATACGGCCCGTTCGAGCGGCGACAGCGTCTCCAGGACCACGAGCAGCGCCATCTCCACGGATTCGGCCAGCTCGGCGTGCTCGGCGGCGTCCGGGGCCGTGCTGATCGGCTCGGGCAGCCACGGCCCGACGTACGACTCGCGCCGCGACTTCGCCCACCGCAGCCGGTCGATGGCCAGCCGCGACGTCACCCTGATCAGATAGGCCTTGGCGTCGCCGACGCCCGCCTCGTCCACCCCTGACCAGCGCAGCCACGTCTCCTGGACGACGTCCTCGGCGTCGGCGACGCTGCCGAGGATCCGGTACGCGACTCCGACCAGCAGGCTTCTGTGCTCCTCAAAGGTCGACATAACGTCTAAGACGTATCACGAGGGCTTCGGTGTGACACGAGGGCTCCGGAACTCCGATACACTTGGTGATCGCAAGGGGCTATGGCGCAGTTGGTAGCGCGCCTCCATGGCATGGAGGAGGTCTGGGGTTCGAATCCCCATAGCTCCACACAAGTCGGCACCGGCCCTCCGTCTGATGGCGGAGGGCCGGTTTCGTGTCCAGACCAGGTTCGGTGGCCGTTCGCAGGGTCCTGGACGGCCGGCGCGGCCGCGAAGCCTCCGGGCCCCCGCGGTCAGGGCGGATCGAAGAGGGCGAGCTCGTCCCGGTCCGGAGGCTCGAAGAGGCCGGCCCACTCCACCAGCATGTCCCGCGTGATCGGGACCGTGTCGCGGGCTCCGCTCGCGTTGCGCGACTCCAGACGGCGGCAGAGCTCGTCGATCGGCGCCGCGAGATAGCGCAGCTCCACGGCCGTCCCGAGGGCCCGGGCGGCCAGCCGCAGCTCGTCGCGCTCGGCCCGCGACCAGAAGCCGTACTCCAGGACGACGACCTGACCGAGCCGCAGCAGGTCCTGGGCGTGCCGCCAGAGCTGCCGCTCCAGCCGGTCGCGGAGGCCGTCGTCGAAGAGATCGAGGCCCAGGTGCGCCAGCCATTCGTCCGGGCACAGCCGCACGGCCGGGAGCTCGGCGGCCAGACGGCGGGCGAGCGTCGTCTTGCCCGCGCCCGGCAGGCCGCACACCAGGATCAACCGCCCCGTGCCAGGAGGTCGTGTCCGCGTTTCCCGCATGTTAGGAGATGTCCTTCACGGTGAGAGGTCAGGGTGCCTCGACCTCATCGAACACCACGAGCAACAGTTGCCGGCGTTCGGGCTCCGGGTAGGGAGCACCTGAGTCTCCACCGGCCGCGTACTGTCGGAGGTATGACGATCTTCGGCCCTGTCACCGACGTACGCCCGCTGTTCCCGCGCGAGCGGCGGGCCTTGCTGGACCTGCTCGACGGGCTCGCGCCCGAGGACTGGTCGAGGCCGACGGTCTGCCCCGGATGGGACGTCCATGACGTCGTCGCCCACGTGCTGAACGACTACATGCGGCGGCTGTCCGGCAGCCGCGACGGCTACGGCCGTGCCGTCTTCGCCGCCGACGAGACGTTGCCCGCCTACCTGGCCCGCGTCAACGGCCAGTTCGCCGAGGCGCTGCGCCAGATCAGCCCGCAGGTGATGATCGACCTGCTCGGCCATCTCGGCGGGCAGCTCGACGACCTGTGGGCGGCCCGCGACCTGGGCGGGCCCGCCGACCTGGACGTGTCCTGGGCGGCCACGGACGTCGGCAGCCCGGCGTGGCTCGACATCGGGCGCGAGTACACCGAGTTCTGGGTGCACCAGCAGCAGGTGCGCGACGCCGTGTCCGCTCCCGGGGCCGACGATCCCGCGCTGATGGGGCCGGTGCTGGACCTCTTCGCGCGGGCCCTGCCGTACACGCTGCGCGATGAGGAGCGCCCGGAGGGGACGACGGTCACGCTGGAGGTGACCGGGCTCGCCGGCGGCCGGTGGTCCGCCACCAGGCGTGAGGGCCGGTGGAGGATGTCTCCGGCCGGCGCGGAGCCCGCCGCCCGCGTCTCGATGGACCAGGACACGTTCTGGCGGCTGGCCACCAGGGGAGTCACTCCTGAGCAGGCGCGCGAGCGCGCCGACATGGCGGGTGACCCGGCGCTCGCCATGTCGGTCACCACGCTGCTGGCGATCGTCGCCTGAGCGTGCCCGGCGACGGCCGGTCCACGGCCAAAGTGCGCACCGGCTGAGCACTTTAGACTTCACGTCATGCGAGCCGACCGACTTGTCGCCGCCCTGCTCCTCATGCAGGCCCGCGGCCGGGTGACCGCGGCCGAGCTGGCGGAGGAGCTGGAGGTGTCCGTGGCCACCGCGCGCCGCGACCTCGAGGCGCTGTCGGCGGCGGGCATCCCCGTCTATCCGCAGGCCGGGCGCGGGGGCGGCTGGCAGCTGCTGGGCGGCGCGCGCACCGACCTCAGCGGCCTCACCGCGGACGAGGCGCAGGCGCTCTTCCTGCTCGCGGGCCCGGCCGCGGGAGCCGCGCCCGAGGTGAAGTCCGCACTCCGCAAGCTGCTGCGGGCCCTGCCGCAGACGTTCAGGGCCGACGCCGTGGCCGCCGCCGACGCCGTGCTGGTCGACCCCGCGGGCTGGGGCGACCTCGAGCCCGACCGGCCCGAGCCGGTGCGGGCCCTGCAGAGCGCCACCGTACGCCGCCGCAAGGTCAGGCTGGTGTACGAGCGCCGCGCCGGCGAGCGCACCGAGCGGCTTGCCGATCCCTGGGGGCTCGTGGACAAGGACGACATCTGGTATCTGGTGGCCGGGACCGAGCGGGGACAGCGTACGTTCCGGGTCGACCGGATCGTCTCCGCCACCGTGACCGACCAGCCCTTCGAGCGGCCGGAGGGCTTCGAGCTGGCGCGGGCGTGGGAGCGGGTCGTCGGGGAGATGGAGCAGCGGCGCTCGCAGACGTCGGCGACGGTGCTGGTCGCCGAGAGGTTCGCGCCGATCCTGCGCGACCACTTCGGGCGCCACTGCGAGAGCGAGGAGAGCCCGGCGGGCGGGCGGGCCGACGGCCGCGTCAGCATGCGGGTGGCGGCGCCCACGGCCCGCTCGCTGGCCGAGCAGCTGGCCGGATGGGGCGCGGTGGTGGAGGTGGCGGGCCCGGCGCCGGTCAGGGCCGAGCTGGCCAGGATCGGCGCCGAACTCGTCGAGCGCTACGGCGGATGACCGGGCACGGGCCGCCGGCGACGCCCTCCGGCGAGTGAACGCGCGTGGCTGGGGTGAGTCCTTCCGGCGAGTGAACGCGCGTGGCTGGGGTGAGTCCTTCCGGCGAGTGAACGCGCGTGGCTGGGGTGAGTCCTTCCGGCGAGTGAACGCGGCCGAGGAGAGGTTCTCAGGTGACTGCATGCGCGCGGCTGAGGGGATGCCCTCGGTGAAGAGAACAGCACCCGGGCCGGTGGCGTCGCCACCGGCCCGGGCGTGGGCGAGCGGGTTAGGATCTAGTAGTGCCGGTGATATCTCCGCGACCCCAGCGTCTTGCCTATGTGAAACCCGCCCGGCAGGTGCACGGACACGTGGCGGCGGCCGTCGGGGCCGGTCGTGACCCGGAAACGCCGGTTGCCGAAACTGTGGCCGACGCCGTGCCGCGACAGATTGATCCGGAACGGCCCCACCTTGATCGACTTTCTGTAGTGCCAGCCCAATGCCCCTCCTCCGGCTTCGTGCGCTCACCCGGAAGAACGACCGGGCCGCCCGCGGGGTTCCTCGTCCAGCCGGGCCGTGACCATCGGAAGGATCCGTGCCCATGATCGTGATCGCCCACGTGAGCGACATCCACATCGGCGCCACGCCGGCCGCCGTCGCGCGCGCCGACAGGGTCATGCGCTACCTGGACGCGCTGCCGTACGACCTCGACGCGGTGCTGGTGACCGGCGACATCGCCGACCACGGCCTGGCCGAGGAGTACGAGCAGGCCGGGAAGCTGCTCACCTCGCGTCACCCCGTCCTGACCGGGCCCGGCAACCATGACGTGCGGGCGGAGTTCCGCCGGGTCCTGCTCGGCGAGGCGGAGCCCTCACCGGGGCCCGTCAACCAGGTGCTGCGCACCGACCGCGCGATCTACGCCATGTGCGACTCGTCCATCCCCGGCGAGAACGCCGGGCGGCTGGAGGACGAGACGATCACCTGGCTCGAAGGAGTGCTGGACGGCGCCGACCGCCCGGTGTTCGTGGCCTTCCACCACCCGCCGGTGACGCTGCAGAGCCCGCCGATCGACGGGATCAGGCTGCACCGGCCGGGGCGCCTGGAGGAGGTGCTCGCCGGCCGCGCGGACGTGCCGGCCGTGCTGGTCGGCCACGCGCACATGCCGGCCGCCACCACGTTCGCCGGACGTCCGCTGCTGGTCGCGCCCGGGGTCGTGTCCACGGTGAGGCTTCCGTGGGAGGGCGGCACGACGTTCGACAACTGCATCGATCACGACCTGCCGCCGGCGCTCGCGTTCCACGTGCTCGACGGCGAGGGCCGGATGACCACCCACTACCGCCTCGTCCCGTAGCGGGGGCGGCGCCGCCCTTGAACGGCGCCGCCCACCACCTCAGCGTTCCGTGAGCCGGATGAACGTCACCGAGTGCGCGGGGAAGTCGTAGGTGAAGGCCGAGGAGAAGCCGTGCACCCGCCACTCCACCGGCGCCACCTTCTCCGGCTCGGCGATCGAGTTCATGTCGGACGGCGCGCCCGTCAGCGACGTCACCGTGGCCTCCGGCCGGACGCGTGCGTGGCCGAGGTCGACGGCGCTGCGCACGGCCGTGTCCTGGGCGTTGACGACCTTGAGCGTCACCGAGCTTCCTTCCCTGGACACCACCTGGTAGAGCGGCTCGACCGTGGCGGTGTCCTCGAAGTCGTCGATCTTCTGCCCGTCCAGCCAGGTCGTGATCCTGCGCCCGTTCACCTGGACCTTCAGGTGGTAGTCGCGGCCGGTCTCGACCGTGGTGGCCGAGGTGGCGATCGAGGACTTGCCGCCGTTCACCGCCTTCTCGACGGCGGACTGCGTGTTGCCCCAGCCGCCGACGTTCCACCAGTAGAAGGTGCCGGTGTCGCGCACCCCGAACATCACGAGGAAACCCTCCGCGCCGGCCGTCTTGCGGGCGGTGACCTCCATCGTGTAGTTGGACCAGCCGGGCGAACCGGCCGTTGACCTGGCGTCCTCCACCTGCGCCGACTGCACGTAGGCGCCGTCCCGCACGGCCCAGGTGCCCAGGCCCGGCGTCCACGCGCCGGACCCGCCGGAGAAGTCGTCCGACAGGAGCATCGTGCCGTCGGCCGCGGTGACCTTCACGTCGTCGTAGCGCACCGCCGTGTTCCACGCGCCGAGCCCGACCGCGCCCTCGATGTCCTCGACGGGCCTGGTCTCGCCCTCGAACGAGCTCGGCAGCACCCTGTCGCCCACGTTCCTGGAGAACAGGCGCTGCACGTGGTAGCTCGGCGACCCGTACGCCTGGTCGTTGTCGAACCAGATGAGGTCCGGCGTCCAGTCCACGTAGTCCACGTTGGCCAGCAGCGGCGCGTACGAGGCCAGCTCGACGACGTCGGAGTTGCGCTCCACACCCGTCAGGTACGACGCCTCCGCCAGCGCGTTGTGGAACGTGTTGCCGCGGGAGGCGTACTCGCCCAGGAACACCTTCGGCCCGTTCCTGTCGTAAGAGTCGTAGCGGCGGTTGTTGGCCAGGAACCAGGTGGTGTTGTTGTAGTAGTGCTCGTCGACCAGGTCGGCCTTCTGGTCGCGGGCGAACTGCCACATCCGGTCGAACCAGGGGCCCTGCGACGTCTGCCCCGCGTTACTGATGATCTTGATGTCGGGGTGTTCCGCCCTGATGGCGTCGGCGAACTTCGGGTAGTTCGTGAAGAACTCCTCGTAGATCTCCTCGTTGCCGAGCCCGATGTACTCGAGCCCGAACGGCCGCGGATGGCCGAGCTCCGCCCGTTTACTGCCCCATTCCGACGTCACCGGGCCGTTGGCGAACTCGATCAGGTCCAGCGTGTCCCGCACCCACCGGGCCAGCTTGGCCTCGTCGGTCAGCGGGCGGTTCTCGCCGCAGCCGTTGACGCCCACCGACAACACCGGCAGCGCCTCGGCGCCGAGGTCCTCGGCGAACTGGAAATACTCGAAGTAACCGATGCCGTAGCTCTGGTTGTAGCCCCAGAAGTTGAAGTTGGCCGGCCGTTCCTCGACCGGGCCGATCGTCTCCTTCCACTGGTAGATGCGGCGACGGTCCTGGTTCTCCGCGTACGGGTCGTACGTGCCGACGTTCGCCACGCAGCCGCCGGGGAAGCGCAGGAACCGGGGCTTCAGATCGGCGATCAGCTTCGCCAGGTCGGCGCGCATGCCGTTCTCGCGGCCCTTGAAGGTGTCGCGGGGGAACAGCGAGACCATGTCCAGGTCGGTACGCCCGCCGGGCGCCTGGACGATCAGGCGGCCGGCGTCGGTCGTCCCCGAGGCCACGAACGACGCCGTGTACTTCGCCCAGCCGCCCGCCTTGACGCGCAGCGTGGCCGTGCCGTACACGGTGGAGCCGCTCTCCACGGTGACGGCCAGCGGGCCCGCCGACGCGCGCCTCGCCCACAGCGACACGTCGTACCGCGAGCCCTTCCTGAGCGGGATGCCGCGGTTGAAGCCGGCGTTGCTCGCGCCCGCCGTGCCCTCGCCGGTGACCTCCAGGCGCAGGTAGTTGCGGTTGGAGTCGTTGAGCGGCCGCTCGGAGGAGACCGCGAGGGTCGCGGTGGCCCCGCGCTCGGCCTTCGACCAGGCGGTCAGCCCGGTGTAGGCGGGCTCGTCGACGCTGTCGAACTCGAACGAGCGGTTCTGTACCAGCTCGGCGTAGAGCCCGCCGTCGGCGGCGTGGTTGATGTCCTCGTAGAAGACGCCGTAGAGGTCGGGGCTGACCTCGGTGCCCTTCGCCCGGGTGTCCACGGTGAGCTCGCCCGAGGTGTAGCCCTCGGCGGTGAACTTCGTCGCCTCCGGCCCCAGCGTCAGCGTGCCCGCCCTGATGGAGACGTTCTGGCCGCCCGAGGACACCGTGACCTTGCCGCCGCCGGCGTCCTTGAGCTGGAAGACGGACGCGTTCCCGCCCAGCCGCACCTTGCCTCCGGACGGCCGTGCGGCCTGCAGGTATCGGCCGGTCTCGACGTCCTTCAGCTTCACCCCGCCGTCGGCGGGTTCGGCGGTGACGGCCAGGGCGGTCATCGGGGCCTTCGCCGAGGCGCGCACGACGCCCGAACGGCCGGCCGACAGGTACGGCAGCTCCGCCGCCCGCAACGTGAACGGCCCTCGCGGGATCACCTGCTCGCCCTCGGCGGCCTTGACGGCGATGTAGTCGAAGCCGGCCCGCATGGACGTGCCGTCCTGGGCCGAGAGCGCGAACAACCCCAGCTGCCTGACCTGGAGCGTGGCGGTCATGCTCGCCGCCCGCACCCAGGCCGAGCCGTCCCAGTAGGAGGAGACGAAGTCGTCGCCGGTCCGCGCCAGCTTGACGATCTCGCCGGTCGAGCCGGGGCGGGCCGCGAACTGGGAGGTGAAGGCGGCGCCGACCTCGGTGGCCGTCTCGATCACCGGCCCGCCGGCGAAGCCGACGTGGGCCAGCCCGGCCCGTACGTAGTTGTCCCAGTCCTGCCAGGCCAGCAGGCCCGCGCTCTGGAAGTCGCGTGCCACCGGCGCGCTGAGCTTGGTCACGACCTCGAAGTCGCCGTCGGGCACGTCGACGAGGAACAGGTTACGGGCGGTGTTGGCGCCCTGGTGGGTGTCGCCGGTCAGCGTGTCCAGCTGCAGCGTGCCGCCCGACAGCGACCAGCGGGAGTCGTCCGGCGACAGCACCGTCCAGTCCTGGCCCAGCGTGGTGCCGTCGAACTGGTCGACGACCGCGCCTTCCGGGATGGGGCCGGCCTGTGCGGCGGCGGGTGCCGTGGACGGGCCCGTCGATGGGCCGGTGGACATGCCGGGCAGCAGTGCCGCCATGAGGAGGGCGGATAAGGCGATGCGCATCATGAGCGGAGGCACCTCCATGACTGTTAGCGCTAACAAAGAAGTGAACGCTAACAAGGCCGATTCGCGACACGTTAAGGACCGTCCCCGGGCCCCGTCAAGGGTTGATCCGCGTGACCTGACCGTAATCCGGCGGCCCCTTGACGCGACCCTTTGTTAACGTTCACAGTCGGGGCCAGACCGGGAAAGGAGCGCGGCCGCGGAACCCGTCCTGGGGGTTCCGGCCGCCGCTCGCGACGCGTCAAGCAAGAGAGGGTGACCGGCAGGAAGGTAGGAGGCGCTGGCGGCCCTTTCGGCATGTTAGCGCTCACATAGGAAGGGACCCCCCACGTGTTGAAGAGGATCTCGGCGCTGGTGCTCGCCGGGCTGACCGCGATGTCGGTGGCGGCGTGCGGAAGCGGCGGCAGCGGCAGTGCCGGCTCGGACGGCGGAGACGGCTCGGGCGGCGGAGACGGCTCGATCACCATGGGCTTCTCCCAGGTGGGAGCGGAGAGCGGGTGGCGCACCGCGAACACGAAGTCCGTCCAGGAGTCCGCCAAGGCGGCGGGCATCACGCTCAAGTTCTCCGACGCCCAGCAGAAGCAGGAGAACCAGATCAAGGCCATCCGCTCCTTCGTCCAGCAGAGGGTGGACGTCATCGCCTTCTCTCCGGTGGTGGAGTCGGGCTGGGACACGGTGCTCAAGGAGGCCAAGAACGCGAAGATCCCGGTCATCCTGACGGACCGCGCCGTGGATTCCAAGGACACCACCCTGTACAAGACCTTCCTCGGTTCGGACTTCATCGAGGAGGGCAAGAAGGCCGGCCAGTGGCTGGTGGAGGAGTACAAGGACGTCACCGAGACGGTGAACATCGTCGAGTTGCAGGGCACGACCGGCTCGGCGCCGGCGAACGACCGCAAGGCCGGCTTCGCGGAGGTCATCGGGGCGGAGCCGAAGTTCAAGATCATCGCCTCGCAGACCGGTGACTTCACCAGGGCCAAGGGCAAGGAGGTCATGGAGGCCTTCCTGAAGTCGAACCCGGACATCGACGTGCTCTACGCGCACAACGACGACATGGGCCTGGGGGCGATCGAGGCGATCGAGGGCGCGGGCAAGACGCCCGGCCAGGACATCAAGATCATCACTGTGGACGCCGTCAAGGACGGCATGCAGGCGCTCGCCGACGGGAAGATCAACTTCATCGTCGAGTGCTCCCCGCTGCTCGGCCCGCAGCTGATGGACCTGGCCAAGAAGGTCGTCAAGGGCGAGCAGGTGCCCGCCCGCGTGGTGACCGAGGAGACGACGTTCACCCAGGAGCAGGCCAAGCAGGTCCTGTCCACCCGCCAGTACTGACCGCCCGGTCCGGCCGCCCGGGGGGCCGCCCCCGCCCGGGCCCGGCCGTCACATGCGAAGGGGAGAGCGTATGGCCGTACCCGCGCCGGTCCTGACGATGAGCGGGATCGGCAAACAGTTTCCGGGCGTGAAGGCCCTGGACGGCGTGGACCTGCGGTTGTCACCCGGAGAGGTGCACGCGCTCATGGGAGAGAACGGCGCGGGCAAGTCCACCCTGATCAAGGTGCTCACCGGCGTGTACCCCGCCGACACGGGCACCATCGAGCTGGACGGCGCCGCCGTGGCGTTCGGCAGCCCCCTGGAGGCGCGGCAGGCCGGCATCAGCACGGTCTACCAGGAGGTCAACCTCTGCACGAACCTCTCAGTCGCCGAGAACGTCCTCATCGGCCGGGAGCCGCGCCGCCTGGGCCGCATCGACTGGAAGCGGATGCGGGCCAGGGCCGCCGAACTGCTGTCGCGGCTGGAGCTGAGCCTCGACGTGTCGGCGCCGCTGTCGTCGTACTCGCTGGCGATCCAGCAGATGGTGGCGATCGCGCGGGCGCTCGACGTCGACGCGAGGGTGCTGATCCTCGACGAGCCCACGTCCAGCCTGGACGCGGGGGAGGTCGAGCAGCTCTTCATGGTGATGAGGCGGCTCAAGGAGGAGGGCATCGCCATCCTCTTCGTCTCCCACTTCCTCGACCAGATCTACGAAATCTCGGATCGTATGACGATCCTTCGCAACGGCCGGCTCGTCGGCGAATACCTGACCAGCGAGCTCAGCCAGGTGCAGCTCGTCGCCAAGATGATCGGCCAGGAACTGGACGCGCTCGAACGCCTGCACGGCGAGGCCAGGGTCTTCGACCGCCCGCTGATCGAGGCGCGCGAGCTCGGCAGGGCGGGCGCCATCGAGCCGTTCTCGCTCACCGTCCACGAGGGCGAGGTCGTGGGCCTGGCCGGGCTGCTCGGCTCGGGCCGTACGGAGATCGCGCGGTTGTTGTTCGGCGCGGACCACGCGGGCACGGGCGAGATCGCGGTCGGCGGAGCGCCGGCGTCGTTGCGCACGCCGCGCGCGGCCATGCATCACAGAATCGCGTTCTGCTCGGAGAACCGCAAGGCCGACGGGCTCATCCCCGACCTCACCGTGCGCGAGAACATCATCCTGGCCCTCCAGGCCACCCGGGGCTGGACGAGACCGGTGCCGAGAGAGCAGCAGGACGAGCTGGTCGGCAGGTACGTCAAGGCGCTGAGGATCAGCCCGCCCAACCCCGAGCACCTCGTACGCGACCTCAGCGGCGGCAACCAGCAGAAGGTGGTGCTGGCCAGGTGGCTCATCCTGGAGCCGCGCCTGCTCATCCTGGACGAGCCCACCCGGGGCATCGACGTCGGCGCGAAGACGGAGATCCAGCGGCTGGTGGCGGAGCTGTCCGACGGCGGCGTGGCGGTGCTGTTCATCTCGGCCGAACTGGAGGAGGTGCTGCGGCTCAGCCACAAGGTCGAGGTGCTGCGCGACCGGCGGCTGGTGGCCGAGCTGCCCAACGACGCCGAGCTGACCACGGACGTGCTCATGGAGACGATCGCGAGCGGGGGCAGGGACTCATGAGACGGCTGCTCTGGCCGGCGGTGGTCCTCGTGCTGCTGCTGGCGCTCAACGTGTTCTTCACCCCGAGCTTCTTCTCGATCCAGGTCAGGGACGGCCACCTGTACGGCAGCCTGATCGACATCCTGCGGTTCGGCGCCCCGCTGATCCTGGTCGCGCTCGGCATGACGCTCGTCATCGCCACCGGCGGCATCGACCTGTCGGTGGGCTCCGTGGTGGCCATCTCCGGCGCGCTGGCGTGCCTGCAGATCAGCCAGGACGCCGGCGTGTTCACGGCGGTGGCGCTGGCGCTCGGGCTCTGCCTGGTGCTGGGAGCGTGGAACGGGTTCCTCGTCGCGGGCATCGGCATCCAGCCGATCATCGCCACGCTCATCCTCATGGTGGCCGGGCGCGGCCTGGCCCAGCTCATCACCGGCGGGCAGATCATCACCGTCAACAGCGAGGCGTACAAGGTGATCGGCGGCGGCTACTGGCTGACCGTGCCGTTCGGCGTCCTGATCGTGCTCGCCGTGCTGGGGATCACCGCGTTCCTGACCCGGCGGCTGGCGCTGGGGATGCTGATCGAGTCGGTCGGCGGCAACGCCGAGGCGAGCCGGCTGGCCGGCATCAGGTCGCGCGGGATCATCCTCATGGTGTACGCGTTCGCCGCGCTGTGCGCCGGCGTGGCCGGGTTGATGATCAGCTCGAACGTCTCCAGCGCCGACGGCAACAACGCGGGCCTGTGGATCGAGCTGGACGCCATCCTGGCCGTCGTGATCGGCGGCACGTCGCTGGCCGGCGGCCGGTTCTCGCTCGGCGGCACCGTGCTGGGCGCGCTCATCATCCAGACCCTGACCACCACCGTCTACTCGATCGGCGTGCCGCCGGAGACGACGCTGCTGTTCAAGGCGCTGGTCGTGACGGCGGTCTGCCTCATCCAGTCGCCGTCCTTCCGCGAGAAGGCGTTCCGCCGGCGCGGGCGCACCGCACCGCCCAGCCCGGCTCACGAGGAGAAGGTGCGGGTGACCGCATGACGACGACCGCGATCGGCCGGACGTCCGTCCCGGCCAAGTACCTGCCCGTGCTGGTGACCGGCTGCCTGTTCGCGGCGATGTTCGTGGCGGGCGGGATCCGCTACGAGGGGTTCGCCAGCGGGCAGGTGGTGCTCAACGTCTTCATCGACAACGCGTTCCTGCTGGTCGTGGCGGTGGGGATGACGTTCGTGATCCTGACGGGCGGCATCGACCTGTCGGTGGGCTCGGTGGTGGCGCTGTCGACGATGATCGCGGCCAGCCTGATGGCGGGGCCGGGGTGGCCGCCGTACGTGGTGATTCCGCTGGTGCTGGCGATCGGGTCGGGGCTGGGGCTGGTGATGGGCGCCATCGTGCACGCCTTCGACATCCAGCCGTTCATCGTGACGCTGGCGGGCATGTTCCTGGCGCGAGGGTTGTGCTACACGATCGGGACCGACTCGATACCGATCGAGGACGCGACGTTCACGGCGTTCGCGCAGACCAGGATCGACCTGTTCGCCGATCTGTGGATCTCACCGAGCGTGGTCATCGCGGTGGTGGTCGTGCTCGTGGCGGCGTACGTGCTGCACTACACCCGGCTGGGCCGCTCGGTCTACGCCACCGGCGGCAGCGAGCAGTCGGCGATGCTGATGGGCCTGCCCGTGGGCCGGACGAAGATCGCGGTCTACACGATCAGCGGCTTCTGCTCGGCGCTCGGCGGGGTGCTGCTGTCGTTCTACATGCTCTCCGGCTACGGTCTGCACGCCGTGGGCATGGAGCTGGACGCGATCGCGGCGGTGGTCATCGGCGGCACGCTGCTGACGGGCGGCAGCGGTTTCCTGCTCGGCACCGTGCTCGGCGTGCTCGTGCTCGGCCTGATCCAGACGATCATCAGTTTCGAGGGCACGCTCTCCTCGTGGTGGACGAAGATCTTCATCGGCCTGCTGCTGTTCGTCTTCATCCTGTTGCAGCGGGTGTTCTCGGCTCGCACACGCCGTTGACCTGCGAGGAGACGTTTCGGGATAGTTACCGGTCGGTTATGGGCGACCGTTGACAAGGGCTTTGTTAACGATAACAATCGGGCGGTGGTGAATGCGAAACTTGTTGTTATTCGTCACGTTCTGTGATGGGAATCACCGCTTCATCGGCAGCCGCCGCGTCCAGCGCTGCCGCGACCCCCTTCGCAAGGAGATGACATGAGGTTGGGACGAATCGGGGGCGTGGTGTCCGCCATCGCGCTCGCCGTGACCATGACGGCCTGCGGCTCGAGCACGAAGACGATCGACGCCGAAGCCTCCGCCTCCGCCGCGGCCGGCAACGCCGGCGCCCTGGTCGGCGTCACGATGCCCACCAAGTCGTCGGAGCGCTGGATCCACGACGGCGACAACGTCAAGGAGCAGCTCGAGAAGCTGGGCTACAAGGTCGACCTGCAGTACGCGGAGAACGACATCCCCACGCAGGCCAACCAGATCGAGAACCAGATCACCAAGGGCGCCAAGCTGCTGATCATCGCCTCGATCGACGGCACCGCCATCACGTCCCAGCTCCAGCAGGCCGCCGACAACAAGATCCCGGTCATCGCCTATGACCGGTTGATCCGCAACAGCCCCAACGTCGACTACTACGCCACGTTCGACAACTACAAGGTCGGCGTGCAGCAGGCGACCTCGCTGCTGAAGGGCCTCGGCGTCGCGGACGGCGAGAAGGGCCCGTTCAACATCGAGCTGTTCGGCGGCTCGCCCGACGACAACAACGCCACGTTCTTCTGGAACGGCGCCATGTCCGTGCTCCAGCCGAAGATCGACGACGGCACGCTCGTGGTGAAGAGCGGCCAGACCGACTTCAAGACCGCCGCGATCCTGCGCTGGGACCCGGCCACCGCGCAGAAGCGCATGGAGGACATCCTCACCAAGACCTACACCGGCGGCCCCAAGGTCGACGGCGTGCTCTCGCCGTACGACGGCCTGTCGATCGGCATCCTGTCGGCGCTCAAGAGCTCCGGCTACGGCCGCAGCGGCCAGGCGTACCCGATCGTGACCGGCCAGGACGCCGAGCTCGCCTCGGTCAAGTCGATCATCGCCGACGAGCAGTACTCCACCATCTTCAAGGACACCCGCGAGCTCGCCGAGCAGACCGTGAAGATGGCCGACGCCGTGCTCAAGGGCGGCAAGCCCGAGGTGAACAACACCAAGGACTACGACAACGGCAACAAGGTCGTGCCCTCGTACCTGCTCGAACCGGTGATCGTGGACAAGAGCAACTACAAGGACGTCATCATCGGCGGCAACTACTACACCGAGGACCAGCTCAAGTAGGGGCCCGCGCCCCGGGGACCGCCCGGTCCCCGGGGGCACCCGGCTATGAGCGAGGGGCTTATGACCGAGCAAATCTTGCGGATGAGCGGCATCACCAAGACCTTCCCCGGCGTCAAGGCGCTGCAGGACGTCAATCTGTCCGTCCGGCGGGGCGAGATCCACGCCATCTGCGGCGAGAACGGCGCCGGCAAGTCGACGCTGATGAAGGTGCTGTCGGGCGTCTACCCGCACGGCGGCTACGAGGGCGAGATCACCTTCGAGGGACGGCGGTGCGAGTTCGGCGGCATCCGCGACAGCGAGCGCGCCGGCATCGTCATCATCCACCAGGAGCTGGCGCTCAGCCCGCAGCTGTCGATCGCCGAGAACATCTTCCTCGGCAACGAGCGCGCGAGGCGCGGCCTCATCGACTGGAACCGCACCAACTACGAGGCCGCCACGCTGATGAAGCGGGTCGGGCTGCGGGAGAACCCGACGACGGCGATCGCCGACATCGGCGTGGGCAAGCAGCAGCTCGTGGAGATCGCCAAGGCGCTGGCGAAGGAGGTGAGACTGCTCATCCTCGACGAGCCCACCGCCGCGCTCAACGACGACGACTCCGCGCACCTGCTCGACCTGCTGCGCGGCCTGCGCGACGAGGGCATCACCTGCGTGATCATCTCTCACAAGCTCAACGAGGTGACCGCGATCGCCGACTCCGTCACGATCATCCGTGACGGCCGCACGATCGAGACCCTGGACATGGCCGCCGACCAGGTCACGGAGGACCGCATCATCTCCGGCATGGTCGGCCGCGCGCTCGACAACCGGTTCCCGCCGCACGAGCCGACGATCGGCGACGAGGTGCTGCGCGTCGAGGACTGGACGGTGTACAGCCCCAGCCAGCCCGGCAGGAAAGTGGTCGACGGCGCCGCGCTCTCGCTGCGCCGCGGCGAGATCGTCGGCCTGGCCGGGTTGATGGGCGCCGGTCGCACGGAGCTCGCGATGAGCGTCTTCGGGCGGACGTACGGGGTGCACATCACCGGCAAGATCTTCAAGGACGGCAAGCCGATCGAGATCCGCAACGTCCAGGACGCCATCAGGCACGGCATCGCCTACGCCACCGAGGACCGCAAGAGATACGGGCTCAACCTGATCGAGGACGTCAAGCGCAACATCAGCGCCGCCGGGCTGCGCGGGATGTCGAAGCGCGGCTGGGTCGACGAGATGCAGGAATATCGCGTCGCCGAAGAGTTCCACAAGAGCATGAACATCAAGGCGCCCAGCGTGTCGAGCATCGTCGGCCAGCTGAGCGGCGGCAACCAGCAGAAGGTCGTGCTCTCCAAGTGGATCCTCACCGAGCCCGACGTGCTCATCCTCGACGAGCCCACCCGCGGCATCGACGTCGGCGCCAAGTACGAGATCTACACGATCATCAACCGCCTGGCCGACCAGGGCAAGGCCGTGCTCGTGATCTCCTCCGAGCTGCCTGAGCTGCTGGGCCTGTGCGACCGCATCTACACGCTCTCCGAGGGCCGCATCACGGGCGAGGTGCCGCGCCGGGACGCCACGCAGGAACGCCTCATGCACCTCATGACCAAGGGACAGGAGTAGCTCACATGAGCAGCATCACGCCCGCCGACGTGGAGGTCGGCGCCAAGGGCGACGGAGGATCGCCACGGCAGCCGGGCCGGGTGTCGCTCGGCGGGCTGTCGCTCAACCTGCGATCGAGCGGCATCTACATCGCCTTCGCGCTGATCGTCGCGCTGTTCTCGGTGCTGACCGACGGAGCCCTGCTCACACCGCAGAACATCTCGAACATCATCGTCCAGAACTCCTACGTGCTGATCCTCGCGATCGGGATGATCCTCGTCATCATCGCCGGGCACATCGACCTGTCCGTCGGCTCGGTGGTCGCGGTCACGGGCGGGCTGGCCGCGGTGCTCATGGTCAACATGAGCGTGCCGTGGCCGCTGGCCCTGCTGATCACGCTGGTGGCCGGAGCTCTCATCGGGGCCTGGCAGGGCTACTGGATCGCCTATTTCGGGATTCCGGCGTTCATCGTGACGCTGGCCGGCATGCTGCTGTTCCGGGCGCTGACGCTGACCGTGCTCGGCAACCAGGGCATCGGCCCGTTCCCCGACCAGGTCCGCACGCTCGCCAACGGCTTCACCAGCGGCTATCTCGGCAACATCGGCCTCGGCCTGCTCGGCGGCGCCGACCTGTTCAGCCTGCTCGTCGGCCTCGTCGCCGTCGCCGGCATGGTCGCCGCCCAGTGGCGCTCGCGCGCCGCCCGCCAGGGGTACGGGCAGACGGTCGACCCGATGGCGCTGTTCGTGCTGAAGATGGCGGCCGGCGCCGCGCTGATCCTCTTCCTCGTGGTGCAGCTGGCTCGGTTCAACAACCTCCCGTGGGTGCTGGTCCTGCTGGCCGTGCTCGTGCTGGCGTACTCGCTGATGGCCGGCAGGACCGTGTTCGGCCGGCAGATCTACGCGATCGGCGGCAACCTCCAGGCGGCGGTCATGTCCGGCGTACGCGTCAAGTCGGTGGTCTTCTGGATCTTCGTGAACATGGGCGTGCTGTCGGCCATCGCCGGGATCATCTTCGCCGGCCGGCTCAACCAGGCGGGTCCCACGGCTGGCAACGCCTTCGAGCTGGACGCCATCGCGGCGGCGTTCATCGGCGGGGCGGCCGTCCAGGGCGGCGTCGGTAAGATCGTCGGCGCGATCACCGGCGGTCTGATCATGGCCGTCATCAACAACGGCATGTCCCTGATCGGCTCGCCGAGCGAGCGGGTCATGCTCGTCAAGGGCGCCGTGCTCCTCGCCGCGGTGGCCTTCGACGTGTGGACCAAGCGCAGGGCGGGCGCCGCGCGCTAGCGGAACCTGCCCGGCCGAGTGAAAGGAGAGACCGTGACGACCCCCAAGCGCCGTCTGCCGGTCATGGCTGACGTGGCCAAAGAGGCGGGCGTCTCGCACCAGACGGTCTCCCGGGTGCTCAACGACCACCCGAACGTCCGGGCCGACACCCGCGCCAGGGTGGAGGAGGCGATCATCCGGCTGGGCTACCGGCGCAACCTGGTCGCCCGCGCCCTGGTCACCAAGCGGTCGAGGACGCTCGGCGTGGTGAGCTTCGACACCACGCTGTACGGCCCGGCCAGCACGATCTACGGCATCGAGCAGGCGGCCAGGAGCGCCGGCTACTTCGTCAGCATCGTCAGCCTGAAGTCGATCGACGCGGCCGGCGTCCGCGACGCCATCGACTACCTCGCCGAGCAGGGCGTCGACGGCGTGGTGGTGGTCGCCCCGCAGCGCTCGGCCGCGCGTGCCCTGGAGAACCTGCCGTCCGGCATGCCGGCGGTGGCGGTCGAGGGCACGCACAGCGCGGACGTCTCGGTGGTGTGCATCGACCAGATCGAGGGCGCCAGGCTCGCCACGCGGCACCTGCTCCAGCTGGGCCACGAGACCGTGTGGCACGTCAGCGGCCCGTCCGACTGGCTGGAGACCGAGGGCCGGATCCAGGGCTGGCGCGCCGCGCTCGAGGAGGCCGGCCGGGACGTGCCCGAGCCGCTGGCCGGCGACTGGAGCCCGCGCGCCGGCTACGAGGCGGGCAAGAGCCTGGCGCGGATGGACGGCGTCACCGCCGTCTTCGCGGCCAACGACCAGATGGCGCTCGGCGTGCTGCGCGCCCTCAGCGAGGCGGGGGTGCGCGTACCCGACCAGATCAGCGTGGTGGGCTTCGACGACATCCCCGAGTCGGAGTTCTTCTCGCCGCCGCTCACCACGGTCAGGCAGGACTTCGACGTGGTGGGCAGGCACTGCATCGAGGTGCTGCTGCGGCAGATCGACGCGCCGATCGACGCGCCGATCGACGGGGGGCCCTCCGCGTACGAGCGCCTGGTCGTGCGTCCCACCTTCGTCGTCAGGTCGAGCACCGCCCCAACTCGGTAGATGATGGGGATGCCCCCGGATAACCCCTGGAGTCCAATGTGAACGCTAACACCTACGTGGTCGGAGTGGACTTCGGCACCCTCTCAGGGCGTGCCGTCGTCGTCCGCGTGCACGACGGCGCCGAGCTGGGCAGCGCCGTCCACGAGTACACCCATGGCGTCATCGAGACGGAACTGCCCGGCTCCGGCGTACGGCTCGGGCCCGACTGGGCGCTGCAGTCGCCGCAGGACTGGATCGACGTGCTCAGAACCGCCGTGCCCGAAGCCGTCGCCGCCGCGGGCGTCGCGCCCGATCAGGTGATCGGCATCGGCACCGACTTCACCGCCTGCACCGTGCTGCCTGCCACCGCCGACGGCACGCCGCTGTGCTTCGAGACGCCCGCCGAGCCGCACGCCTGGCCCAAACTCTGGAAACACCACGCCGCGCAGCCGCACGCCGACCGGATCAACGACCTGGCCGCGCGCCGGGGCGAGAGCTGGCTGCCCCGCTACGGCGGCAAGATCTCCTCCGAGTGGGAGTTCGCCAAGGGCCTGCAGGTCCTCGAAGAGGCCCCCGACGTGTACGCCAGGTCCGAGCGCTGGATCGAGGCCGCCGACTGGATCATCTGGCAGCTCACCGGCGTCGAGAGCCGCAACATCTGCACCGCCGGCTACAAGGGCGTCTTCCAGGACGGCCGCTACCCGTCGGAGGAGTTCCTCGCCGCGCTCAACCCCGGGTTCGCCGGGTTCGCCGCCAAACTCGCCACCGGCGAGGTCGGCGACCAGGCCGGCGGCGTCACGCTGGCCCCGCTCGGCGGCCTCGCCGGCCGCCTGACCGCGCGGGCCGCCGGATGGACCGGGCTGCCCGAGGGCGTGGCCGTCGCCGTCGGCAACGTGGACGCCCACGTCACCGCCGCCGCCGCCGACGCCGTACGGCCCGGCCAGATGGTGGCCATCATGGGCACCTCGACCTGTCACATCATGCCCAGCGACCAGCTCGCCGAGGTGCCCGGCATGTGCGGCGTCGTCCAGGACGGCATCGTGCCCGGCCTGTGGGGGTACGAGGCCGGGCAGTCCGCGGTCGGCGACATCTTCGCCTGGTTCGTCGACTCCTTCGGCACGGACGGGCACGAGCAGCTCACGTCGCTGGCCGAAAAGCAGGCCGTGGGGCAGCACGGGCTGGTGGCGCTCGACTGGTTCGGCGGCAACCGCTCGGTCCTCGTGGACCACAACCTCTCCGGGGTGATCGTCGGCCAGACGCTGGCCACCAAGCCGGAGGACGTCTACCGCGCGCTCATCGAGTCCACCGCCTACGGCGCCCGCATGATCGTGGAGACGTTCGAGAAGTCCGGCGTGCCGGTCGACGAGTTCGTCGTCGCCGGCGGCCTGCTCAAGAACCCCTTCCTCATGCAGGTCTACGCCGACGTGCTGCGCCGCCCCCTGTCCGCCATCGGCTCCGACCAGGGGCCCGCGCTCGGCTCGGCCATCCACGCCGCCGTCGCCGCCGGCGCCTACCCCTCGATCGGGGAGGCGGCCGCGGCCATGGGCAAGCGCACAGAGGCCGCGTACGTGCCCGACCAGGCCCGCGCCGACGCCTACGACCGGCTCTACGCCGAATACCGCAGGCTCCACGACTTCTTCGGAGACGGGCAGATGCTGCACACCCTGCGCGCGATCAGGAACGAGGCCCGCTCGTGAGCCGCGAGGGAGTGCCGTCGCCCGGAGGAGCGGCGGGAGCGGAGCGACCAGAGTGGGGGAGGGTGGCGGCGTCGGGCGAGCGAGCCGCCGAGCGGGGTGAGGCCATGAGGAGCACGGTCGCGGACCTGCACGCGGAGCTCGTGCGCTACAACCTGGTGGTGTGGACGGCCGGGAACGTCTCGGGGCGGATCCCGGGCGAGGACCTGTTCGTCATCAAGCCGTCCGGCGTCTCCTACGACGAGCTGACCGCGGCGAACATGGTCGTGTGCGACCTCGACGGCAACCTCGTCGAAGGCGGGCATTCGCCGTCCAGCGACACCGCCGCGCACGCGTACGTCTACCGCACGATGCCCGACGTGGGCGGCGTCGTGCACACCCACTCCACCTACGCCTCGGCGTGGGCCGCCCGCGGCGAGGCCATCCCCTGCGTGCTGACGGCGATGGCCGACGAGTTCGGCGGTGAGATCCCGCTGGGCCCGTTCGCCCTGATCGGCGACGACTCGATCGGCCAGGGCATCGTGGAGACGCTCAAGGGCCACCGTTCGAAGGCCGTGCTCATGCGGAACCACGGGGTGTTCAGCATCGGCAAGGACCCCAAGGCCGCCGTGAAGGCGGCGGTGATGTGCGAGGACGTGGCCCGTACCGTCCACGTGGCCAGGCAGCTCGGCGAGCCGCTGCCCATCCCGCAGGACGACATCGACCGCCTCTACGACCGCTATCAGAACGTCTACGGACAGAGGAGCCCGCGTTGAACATCTGGTTTCTGACCGGCAGCCAGGGACTTTACGGTGACGACACGCTGTGCCAGGTGGCCGAGCAGTCCCGGCGGATCGCCGAGCAGCTGCCCATGCCGGTGGAGTGGAAGCCCGTGCTGACGGACGCGGCGGCGATCCGGCGCATCATGCTCGAGGCCAACGCCGACGACTCGTGCGGGGGCGTGATCGCGTGGATGCACACGTTCTCGCCGGCCAAGATGTGGATCGCCGGGCTGGACGTGCTGCGCAAGCCGCTGCTGCACCTGCACACGCAGGCCAACGTGGAGCTGCCGTGGAGCTCCATCGACATGGACTTCATGAACCTCAACCAGGCGGCGCACGGCGACCGCGAGTTCGGCCACGTGCAGACCCGCCTGGGCGTCCCGCGCAAGACCGTGGCCGGGCACGTCAGCGACCCGTCCGTGGCCGGGCGCATCCTCACCTGGGTCCGCGCCGCCCGCGGCCTGGCCGAAGTGCGCACGCTGAAGCTGGCGCGCTTCGGCGACAACATGCGCGACGTGGCCGTCACCGAGGGCGACAAGGTGGAGGCGCAGCTGCGCTTCGGCGTCTCCGTCAACACCTACGGCGTCAACGACCTGGTCGAGGTCGTGGACGCGGCCGCCGACGCCGACGTGACGGCGCTGGTCAAGGAGTACGCCGAGCAGTACGCCGTCGCGCCCGAGCTGCTCGGCGAGCGTCACGAGTCGCTGCGTTACGCGGCCAGGATCGAGCTGGGCCTGCGCGGCTTCCTCGAGGCCGGCGGCTTCAAGGCGTTCACCACCAACTTCGAGGACCTCGGCGGCCTGCGCCAGCTGCCCGGCCTGGCCGTGCAGCGGCTGATGGCCGACGGCCACGGCTTCGGCGGCGAGGGCGACTGGAAGACGTCGGTGCTGCTGCGCACCCTCAAGGCCATGTCGCCCGGCGGCACCTCCTTCATGGAGGACTATACCTACCATCTGACGCCGGGCCAGGAGCTCATCCTGGGCGCGCACATGCTGGAAATCTGCCCGTCCATCGCCGCCGGCACCCCGTCGTGCGAGATCCATCCGCTGAGCATCGGCGGCAGGGAGGACCCGGTCCGGCTGGTCTTCGACGCCGAGCCGGGCCCCGGCATCGTGGTCGGCCTGGCCGACATGGGTGACAGGTTCCGGCTGGTGGCCAACGAGATCGACGTCGTGGCCCCGCCCGAGCCGCTGCCCAAGCTGCCGGTGGCCCGCGCGGTGTGGCGGCCCCGCCCGGACCTGCGCACGTCCACGGAGTCGTGGCTCACCGCGGGCGCGCCCCACCACACGGTGCTGTCCACGGCCGTCGGCCGGGACGAGCTGACCGACCTGGCCGACATGCTCGGCGTCGAGCTGGTGATCATCGACGCCGAGACGACCACCGAGCGGTTCGCCAAGGAGCTGCGCTGGAACCAGGCGTACTACCGCCTGGCCCAGGGCTTCTGACCGGCCGCGACACCACGAGGGGCACCGGGGCGGCGGCCTCTCCGCGCCGCCGCCCTGCCCGCCGTGGGGGTGGTGCGCGGCATTGGGGGCGGCGTTGGGGGGCGGCGGTGCGGTGGCACCCCGCCAGGATCGACAGAGGATGTCTGTGGCAAGGTGAGGGCCGTGACGCTGACCAACTGGGCGGGCAACACCGCATTCCGCGCTCGAAACGTGCACCATCCCACCTCCCTCGACGAGCTCCAACGGCTCGTCGCCGCCAGTGCCCAGGTGCGGGCGCTGGGCAGCGCTCATTCCTTCAACGAGGTCGCCGACGCCACCGGCGACCTCGTGGTCCTGGACCGCATGCCCGACGCGGTGGAGATCGACAGCGCGGCGGCCACGGCCAGGGTTCCTGCGCGCATGACGTACGCGCGGCTCGCGCCGGTGTTGCACAAGGCGGGGTTCGCGCTGGCGAACATGGCCTCGCTGCCGCACATCTCGGTCGCGGGCTCCGTCGCGACCGGCACCCACGGCTCGGGGGAGGGCATCCCCAGCCTGGCCGCCGCCGTGTCCTCGCTCGACCTCGTCACCGCCGACGGCTCGATGCTGACGCTCTCCCGCGGCGACGCCGACTTCCCCGGCGCGGTGGTGGCGCTCGGCGCGCTCGGCGTCGTCACGTCGCTGACGCTCGACCTCGTGCCCGCCTTCGAGCTGCGCCAGTACGTCCGCGAAGGGCTGCCCGTTGAGGCGCTCGGCGACTTCGACGAGATCATGGCGAGCGGCTACAGCGTCAGCCTCTTCACCGACTGGCGCGACACCCGCGTCTGGCTGAAGCGCGCCGACGAGCTGACCAGCCCCGACTGGTACGCCACCCGC
>NZ_SMKO01000106.1 GCF_004348685.1 Nonomuraea deserti
ATAAGAGACAGTGCCTGGCCAGCGCGCGGCCGGTCGGCGAGCCGGCCTTCCCGAGCTCGGCGAAGGTGCCCTGGAACACGAGCCGCCCGCCCCCGTCGCCGGCGCCGGGTCCGAGCTCGACGACCTGGTCCGCGTGGGCCATGACGACGGGGTCGTGCTCGACGACGAGGACGGTGTTGCCGCTGTCGCGGAGCCGTTCCAGGATTCTGATCATCGACTCCACGTCGGTGGGGTGCAGTCCCACGCTCGGTTCGTCGACGACGTAGGTCATCTCGGTGAGGCTGGACCCGAGGTGCCTGACCATCTTGACGCGCTGCGACTCCCCACCGGAGAGGGTCGTGGTCGCCCGGGAGAGCGTGAGGTAGCCGAGCCCGATTCTGATCATCCCCTCCAGCCGGGCGGTCAGTGCCTCCACGGCTGGCGCGACGCGGGCGGAGTCGATCGTCCGGACGAGTCCGGCCAGTTTCGTGATCTCCATGCGGGCCATCTCCCCGATCGTGTGATCGAGCACCGTGGCCGTCCGCGCGGCCTTGTTGAGCCGGTCGCCGCCGCACTCCGGGCAGGTCTCGGCGCGGGTGAAGCGGCGGATGGTCTCCTGCTTGCGTTCCGACAGGTTGTCGGAGGTGTGCAGGTAGATCCGCTCGAACCGTTCGACGACGCCCTCGTAGCCTTTGGGGGGCTTGCGCCCCAGCCGCGCCGCCGCCTGACCGCCGTACAGCAGCGCCTCGCGTTCGGACGGGGCCCACTGCCGGAGCGGGGTGCCGGGGTCGAAGGATCCGATGTCGGCGTACTGGGCGTACCAGTAGCCGCCGTTGCCGAAGCCGGGCAGCAGGATCGCGCCCTCGGCGAGCGATCTGTCCAGGTCCAGGAAACGTTCGACGGCGGTGACCACCACCTCCCCGAGGCCGGAGCAGGCGGGGCACATGCCGGCGGGCTCGTTGAAGGAGAAGTGGCTCGACTCGCCCACGTAGGGCCGGCTGAGGCGGGAGAACAGCAGGCGCAGGTAGGTCCAGGAGTCGGTGATCGTGCCGACGGTCGAGCGCGCGTTGCCGCCGATCCGGCGCTGGTCGACGACGATCACCGGGGTCAGCCCGTCGATGCGCTCGACGTCGGGGCGGGTCCACTTCGGCAACCGGTTACGCGCGAACGGCGGGAACGTCTCGTTGATCTGGTATCCGGCCTCGGCGGCGATCGTGTCGAACACCAGCGACGACTTTCCGGAACCTGACACCCCCGCGAAGACGACCAGCCGGTTGCGCGGGACGTCGACGTCCACGTCGGCCAGGTTGTTGGTCCGGGCCCGGCGAATGATGATGCTGCGCTCACTCATAGCTGGGAGGCTACGAGCAGATGTGGCCACATCCTGACCGCAACCGATGGGAGGATCAGGACATGGCGGACGTCACCCAACGCATGCTGGCCCTGCTGTCGACGTTGCAGACGGGCCGGTCGTTCACCGGCGAGGAACTGGCCCGGCGGCTGAGCGTCAGCCCGCGCACCCTGCGCCGGGACATCGACCGGCTCCGCGGATACGGCTATCCCGTCGACACCCAGCCCGGCCCCGGCGGCTACTACCGGCTCGCCTCCGGCCGTACGATGCCGCCGCTCGTGCTGGACGACGACGAGGCGGTGGCCACCCTACTGGCCCTGGCCTCCCTCGCGGCCGTCGAGCCGTCCGCCGAAGGGGGGATCGACGCCGCCGCAACCCGCGCGTACGGCAAGCTCGACCAGTTTCTCCCCGCCCGGTTGCGCCCTCATGTCGCCTCCATCCGCTCCAGCCTGGAGACGAGCCCTCAACGCGCGCCGAGCGTCGCCGCCCGCCAGCTCGGCATCGTCGCCGAAGCCATCGCGCGCCGCGAGACGATGGCGTTCACCTACACCGACGCCCGCGGCGAACGCACGGAACGGCGGGTCGAGCCCTACCGGCAGGTTCACCACCTGCTGCGCTGGTATCTGCTGGCCTGGGACATCGACCGTGCCGACTGGCGCGTCTTCCGCCTCGACCGGATCACCGGCCCGGCCACGACCGGCCACCGTTACACGCCGCGCCCGCTGCCGGCCGAGTCAGCGTCGGACTATCTGCGACGAGGACTCAACAGGGGCAAGGAACCCGCCACCGTCCTGGTCAAAGCCCCGGCCGCCGATGTCGTCGACGCCCTCAGGTTCCAGGACGCCGAGATCCACTCCGTGGACGACACGCACACCAGGATCACTCTCGCCCTGGACTCCTGGCCGTGGCTGATCCTCAACCTCGCATTCCTGGACGCCGACTTCGAGATCGACGCGGCGCCGCACCTCCTGGAGGCCTGCCGCACCTTCGGCGAACGGCTCCTCGCCGCGGTGCCTGCCGGTCGCGCCGGACCGCCGACGGGATGAAGCCGATGAGCTCGGGCGCCTCGGTGTCGCCTTACGGCGTGTGGCCGGAGTGCCAGCCGAATCTCGCCGTCGGGAGTCCTGTCAGCGGCCGTCGACGCGCATAACGTGCGGGACAGAGGGGGTGCTCCGCGTTGTGGCGTCTCAACCCGATGTCCGGCACCCCCTCGCGACGGCTCTCAGGATGGGAACGGTTGCCTCATGGCGACGGCCTGCCGTTTCTTCCAGACCTTGAAGCGCAATCTCCAGCGGTCACCGGGCAGGACGATGACCGCCAGGTCCACGACCTGGCCACGATCGTTCTCCGCGACGCGGTACAGCACGAAACCGGCGTGTGCACGCGGATCTGCAGCTCGTGCGCCTCCTCGGGCGTGGGCATGCGGCAGTCGATGTACTCGTCGGCGTCGACCACCTCGTGGCCGGCACGCGAGACCCGCGAGCGGGCCGACCCCGCCAAGCCGCCGATCACCATCGAGGGACACACCGACAGCAAGGGCGGCGACTCCTACAACCAGGACCTGTCGGTCGAGCGTGCAGAGGCGGTACGCGACCACCTCGCCGGCAGGCTGGGCTCCGGCTACACGTACGAGGCCACCGGCAAGGTCGAGAGTGAGCCGATCGCGAAGAACGAGAAGCCGGACGGGAGCGACAACCTCGAGGGCCGTGCCCGGAACCGGCGAGTGGAGATCTCCTACCAGATCAAGGAGGAGAAGCCGGACGTCACGGTCACCACAGGCCCGTCGGACGCCCGCGGCTCCACCCGCCCGCCGGCGCCGCTCCGGGCGGAGCCAGGGCCGGTGGCCGGCTCGCTCGCCTGGCGGAGCGGTGGCGACCGGTTGCGGGTGGACTTTCACCCCTTCCGCCGCGACGGCGCCTATCTGGTCGCCACGTTCGACGTGGTCTCGGAAGGCGACGCGGCGCTCACCGCCATAGCACCTTCTTCGCGGCGGCGGACTTCGGCGCGTTCATCCTCGTGGACCCGGCGACGAAGACGCGCTATCACCCGCTGAGAATGCACTCGGAATTCGTCGAGAACTGGGTGCCCTCGCTTGATGCCGGCGAGGTCGCCCGAGGTTACGTGTACTATCCGGCGCCCGCCGACGACGTCACCTCGGTCACGGTGGAGGCTGAGCGCATCGGCCAGGTCGCCGGCATCCCCGTCTTTTGATCGGGCGGGCCCACCACGTACCGGCGGTCGATGACCGCGGACGTGCCGGAAGCCGCACGCGGCGCTCCGGCCCGTTAGCGTGGTGGGCCCAGCGACCCCGGACGACCAGGAGGAGACGCGGTGATGCTGCTCACCCGGCTGAGCGTTCGCGATCCGCTGACCGGCTGGCCAGCCGGACTGCCGCCCGTCCGCCACCTCGCCGAGCACGGCCTGCGGTTCTCCGCACCGGTCACCTTCCTGGTGGGCGAGAACGGCTCGGGCAAGTCCACGATCATCGAGGCGATCGCCGACGCGTGCAAGGTCAACTCCGAAGGCGGCAAGGCCGGCACCCGTTACGCCAACACCGGCCCCGCCACCGCGCTCGGCGAGGCGCTCGACGCGGAGTTCACCGCCGAAGGGCTGCGGCTCACGCGCGGGCCCCGCCTCAAGCGCCGCTCGTTCTTCTTCCGCGCCGAGACCCTGATCAACCTCGGCCGCGCCGTCTCCGGCCTGCCCGGCTACTGGACGGAGCACCCCGACCGGCAGTCCCACGGCGAGGGCTTTCTCACCGTGCTCGAAAGCATGGTGTCGGGCCCGGGGATCTACCTCATGGACGAGCCCGAGGCGGCCCTGTCGTTCACGTCGTGCCTGCGGCTCATGGGCCTCATGGACCGCGCCGCGGCCAAGGGCGCGCAGATCATCTGCGCCACCCACTCACCGATCCTCAGCGGGCTGCCCGGCGCGCAGATCCTCGAACTCGGCGACGACGGCATCCACCCGGTGGAGTGGGACGAGCTTCAGGTGGTCGACCACTTCCGCCGCTATCTCGCGAAACCCGGCTTCTACCTCCGGTACGCCCTGGACGAGTGACCGTCCCGGACACGACTGCAACCGGTTGCCGCCCTCATCCTGGCCTGATGTGGCCCACACCCCTGGATCACTGCAACGGGTTGGCCTACCATCCGGGGTGTCCCGAGCAGGCAGGGAGCCGCCCCATGTTGAGCCGCCGCAACGCCATGCGCGCCATGGCGATGTCCGCCCTCGCCGTCCCGATCCTCGACGCGCGTGCCGTACACGCCGCGCCCGATCCGTGGGCGCGGGCGAACCACATCGTGGCCAGGGTGCGCGGGCCGAGGTTCCCGCGACGCCGGCTCGACATCAGGGACTTCGGCGCGATCGGAGACGGGGTGACGGACTGCACGAAGGCCATCCGCTCCGCGATCAGGGCCTGCCACGCGGCGGGCGGGGGACACGTGGACGTGCCCGAGGGGCGGTTCCTGACCGGCGCCGTCCACCTGCTGAGCAACGTCGACCTGCACGTCACCGCGGGCGCCAGGCTGCTGTTCAGCACCGACCCGAAGGCGTACCTCCCGCTGGTGCTGACCAGGTTCGAGGGCGTCGAGCTCTACAACTACTCGCCCCTGATCTACGCGTACGGCCAGCGGAACATCGCGGTGACCGGGTCAGGCGTGCTCGACGGGCAGGCCGACCACGATCACTGGTGGCCGTGGAAGGGGTCGGGCGACGACGGCTGGGAGCCGGGCGAGCCCCACCAGGCCGAGGCCAGGGCCGCGCTGTTCGCCCAGGCAGAGCAGGGTGTGCCGGTCAGGCGGCGGAGATACGGCGAGGGCGGCTACCTGCGCCCGTCCTTCGTCCAGCCCTACCGGTGCGACAACGTACTCGTCGAGGGCGTCACCATCGTCAACTCGCCGATGTGGGAGATCCATCCCACGCTGTCGCAGAACGTCCTCGTGCAGAACGTCACGGTCGAGTCGCACGGCCCGAACAACGACGGCTGCAACCCCGAGTCGAGCCGGATGGTGGTGATCCGCGGCTGCACGTTCGACACCGGCGACGACTGCATCGCGATCAAGTCGGGACGCAACGCCGACGGCCGCCGCGTGAACGTGCCCAGCGAGCACATCGTCGTCGAGAACTGCACCTTCCGCGACGGGCACGGCGGCATGACGATCGGCAGCGAGATGTCCGGCGGCGTACGCGAGGTCTTCATCAGGGACTGCGCGATGTCCAGCCCCAACCTCGACATCGCGCTGCGCTTCAAGACGAACTCCGTGCGCGGCGGGTTCATCGAGGGCTTCCACGCCAGGGACCTCGAGATCGGTCAGGTGGGCGGCTCGGTCATCGACATCAACTTCCACTACGAGGAGGGGCCCGGCCACGGTTTCAACCCCGAGGTGGGCGGGATCGACGTGCGAGACGTGACCGTACGGACCGCCAACCGGGCACTCAACCTGCGCGGTTACGCCGACGCCCCGATCCGCGGGGTCACGCTGACCGACGTGGACTTCGGCACCACCGCCACGCCGATCGTGGTCGAGCACGTCGAGAACCTGGGGCTCAAGAACGTCACCGCCAACGGCGAACCGCTGATCGTGCCCTGACCGCGGGGGCGGGGGACGTACCACTGCTATTCGCTCTCGTCGGTGGAGAACGTGCCCGCTCGGCGAACCAGCAGCACGACGTCCAGTTCGTGCCGGCTGGCCAGCGTGTCAGGGTGCTCCTCACCCAGCACCCGGCGGCGCACCCGGAGCACTGTCAGGTTCTCCATCGCGGCGTACTCGAACTCCCCGCGCCTCCCCAGCACGCGCGCCAGGTTGTCCCGGCTCGCCAGCGTGTCCGGATGCTCCTCACCCAGCGCGCTAAGGCGCGCGTCCACCTCGGCCTCGGCCTCCTCCAAGTCCGCACCGCCCGGTGGCGGCCGAGCCCGCGTTCCGCCCGTCTCCTCCCGCCGTACGGGAAGCACCGGAGGCCGGAGCGCGCCGCGCCCGGACGAACTGGTACACCGTCGCCGTCACCCCGAGCAGCACGAGCACCACACCACGGCGATGACGCCCGCCGCTTCACCGGCTAAGACCAGCAGCGCTCCGCCCACCGCGCAGCCGAGTGAGATCACCACCCCGCCGGCCCACCCCGGCGCCCCCTGCTTGTCACCCATCTCTCCAGAATGAACCACCGGGCCGCACCGGTGAATGCCCCCGCACCATGGGAAAGCAGTGCCTCACCGCCCGCCCGCGACCTCGCCGCATTCACCCCTGCCACCGTGGCGTGACGCTCTGGTCCATTCGCCGTCCGTACGGCGCACTACCATTCCGCCATGATCTTCGAGGCGACGCCCCTGGCCCTCACCGGGATCGTGATCATCATCGGGATGTTCGCGTCCATCTCAGTGACGCTGGCGATGCTGTCTGCGCCACAGTCCCGCCACGGGCGCATACACCGGGCATATCTCCTCGGGGGCCTGTTCGTATCGTTCATCGGCGTCGGGCTGATGGCATTCGGCGCGTGGTCGGCACGTGAAGATTCGCGCTACGGCGTCTTCGCATGGGCCGGATTCACCTTGGCGACCCTCATGGGCGCGGGCCTGCTTCTCTTCGGGCTGGGCCCGTTCGCCTCGCGGCTGCTGGAAACGCTCCACCGGCATGCGGAACGGCTGCCGCTGCCCCTTCGCCTGGCGGCCCGCGACCTGGCCGGCCGCCGTACGGCGACGGCTCCCGCGATCACGCTGACGGCGATGGCGACGGCCTTCGGCGTCGCGTTGACGATCATCGCGGTCGGCGCGACGGCCCAGAGCAGGGCCGCTTACCTCCCGCGGGCCCGGCCCGGCGCCCTCCTGGTGAGCCCTCTCTCTTCGGCGGGCACGGATGCCGTACGCGCGGCGATCCAGCGGGAGTTACCCGGCGTGCCATGGGCTGAGAGGCAGGTCCCGCGTCACCTTCCGCGTATCCGCGCGCATGTCGACGGCCTCGACCGGCCGGAAGGTGCCGTCTACCCGGACGAGGTCATCGGCGACGAGGCGCTGCTGCGGTATCTCACGGGTGACCGGTCGACGCCGTACGACGAGGGCACGGCCGTGGTGATCACCACCACCGACGTGAAGGCCGACTCGGTCAAGATCGTCACCGGAGAAGGCGATCCGCTGACGACCAACACCATTCCGGCGATCGTCGCCCGGACCGTCGATCCGCACATGGCGACGGTCTTCGTCCCGGCGAAGGTGGTCCGGGACCTCGGCCATCAGCTGGAGCCGGGCGAACTGATCGTCGATCCCTCCCTCCATCGCACCTCGGCGAGCGAGCAGGAGCGGCTGGACGACCGGCTGGGTGACATCGCGGAAACCTCTGTGGAGCGGGGGTTCCAGCCCTGGACCGGCTGGACGGCCGTCGTCGCCGCGGTCCTCCTCTTGGCCCTGGGCGGCGCTCTGGCCACCGGCGGAGGCAGGGCCACGAGCCCGCGGGTGGGCCGCGTGCTGAGGCGGGCCGGTGACGGCTCGGCTGCGACGCTCCGGTGGTTCGGCGCCTGCCGCGCGGGGCTGAGCGCGGCGTGCGGCACGGTGCTGGGCGCGGTCGCCGGGTGCCCGATCGGGATGTTGCTGATCTGGCCGCTGACGGCGGCGACCACGTGGGATTCGCCGCCACGGGTGCCCTTCCCCACCCCGTGGCCGGTGATCGCGGCGGTGGCCGCCGGCCTGCCGGTCGCCGCCGCCGCTCTCGGCGGCCTCCTCGTACGCGCGCAGACCGGCAGCGGCGGCGTTCACCCCCGCGAGGATTCCTGGACGACTCCGCGAACGTTTCCCCGATGAGATTCGGTCGCGGGAGTGGTCCAACGTCCGACACGATCGGAAGGAGTGGTCCACGTGGACCTGTACACCGTCATGCCGGTGAGCGACCGCACGAGATCACTGGAATGGTTCGGGGTGTTCTTCGGCCGCCCGGCGGACGAGGTCATCGGCGAGGAGTACCTGTGGCAGGTCGGCGAGAACGCGTGGGTCGTCGTCGACGACCGGGACGTGCGGGCCGAGCGGGTGGGCACGGCCATGGTCACGTTCGGCGTGACCGGCCTCGACGACATCCTGGCCCGCCTCGCCACCCACGGCATCAGCCACGAACCGGTGGAGACCTACAGCAACGGCGTGCGCCATGTCGTCGTACTGGACCCGGACGGAAACAGCCTGTCACTCGCCGAAGCGCCGTGATCACGTTCGAAGGCGCTGGTGGACACCCGGGTGGTCGCCGTGAACGACACTCGACAGGCCGGCGAGAGCCGGCCGGCAGGCCCGGAGCCCTGATCGAGTGGAGCTGCCGCTGCCGTCCATGGTAGGTACTCCCGGCATGGAGTTCTTCTGTTACCACCGCGACCGCCCTGACACCGCGACGCTACGCGACGAGCTGCTGGAGGAGCACTGGTCCTACATGGACCGGTACGCGGCGGAGATGATCGCCCGCGGCCCGACCTTCGCCCGCGGCACCGACACGGCCACCGGCAGCGTGCACATCGTCGACCTGCCCGATCTCGCCACCGCGCGTGCGTTCGTCTTCGACGAGCCCAACTACCAGGCCGGTGTCTACCGCGACGTGATGTTGCGCCGATGGCGCAACGTCCTCGGGCGCACCATGTGGGACTTCCCCGGCGGCAGGGAGGGCGGCAACCGATATCTGGTACTGGGCCTGGGCACCGGCCAAGTCGCCGACCCTGCCCCGCCGCCCGACCAGGACGAGCTGATCGCCTACGGACCGCTGCTGTCCGACGACGGCACAACCTGGCTCGGTACGGCGGCGCTCCTCCGGGCACCAGACCCGGACGCGGCACGCGCCATCCTGACCCAGGACCGGTACGCCGACATCGAGGTCCACGACTGGGAGTTCGGCGGGCGGCGGTGATGAACACGTGACTGTCGCCAAGCCGTGCGCCCTACACGGAGACCGCACGGCCGGACGCGCAAGCGCTGAGGACGACCGGAATGCGGACGCGCGACCCTGACCGCCGAGTGCGGTGACCCGCACGCCCTGATCTTCATCCAGGACCGTGATGCACCCTTGTCCTTCACCTGATCCGCGTACCCGGCCGGTTGTCACGCTGTTCACATCGCCGTGTCGGCCGCCACAGCCCTTACGCACGTCCAACCCGTTCTTGGAGAAACACCGTGCCGGGGCGTCGGGCACGGCATACACGCGGGGATACCGACGGGGATTTCCCACTGCCGGATCTGGAAGAGCAGACATCCCTTGTCGCCGGGTGTCCATCCCGCTCCGGCAGAACGCCCACGACAAGGGCGGCAGAATGACTGGACGATGCTCGACAGAACGCCCACATGATGGCTCTACCTGCGATAACGTACCTGGTTCGTCGACGATGTCGACCCGCAGGCTCTGGTGGACCCGGCAGCCTTCGAGGCGTACACCGCGCGCGTGGTCGCCGAGCGGAACTCATCGGGCGCACGCCCCGGATTCGTACCGATGACCACCCTCTGGTGGGTCGACCGCGAGCAATTCTGGCGATCCGTCACCGGCTCACCCCGGCACTGGAAAAGCTCGGCGGCCACATCGGCTATGACGTCCGCCCTGGCGCACGCCGCCAGGGTCACGCGACGGCCATGCTCGCCGCAGCGCTGCCGATCGCCCGGTCTCTAGGCATCTCTCGAGCTTTGGTCATGTGCGACAAGACCAATATCGCCTCGCAACGGGTCATCGAAGCCAACGGCGGACGGCTGCTCGACATCACCGAGCAGAAGCGTCGCTACTGGGTTCCGACGACCAGCTCCTGATCCTTGCCACCGCCCCGAAAGGCACGTGGCTCGGCTTTGAGTTGTTCACGCTTCCCAGCTCACACGGATGAGGCATGGGAACTCGGCGATGCGGACGAGTCCGCATCGAAGGCATCCCCGAATCAACCGAACATCGTGAACTGTACCGTTCGTCCCTCACTCAAGCTGATCCACGGCATCCTCAACCGGGCGGTCAACCAGCGCCAAGGTCAAGCGGAACCTCGTGAAACTCTGCGACATCCCAGAGGGGCGCGATGGACGAATTCGTCCCCCGTCACCCCGCAAAGGCCGCTGGCAAGATTGATGATCAGGTGTTCATGCTGGTGGGCGGTACTGGGTTCGAACCAGTGACCCCTCGCTTGTAAGGAGCCATGATCCCTTGGCTGTACGTCTGGACCTGCATCCCCGTACCTGCTGGGGCACTTAATACGCGTGATCGAGTCGGTCTAATGGCACGCTAATGGCACGGCGATCATGCCTTTGACGTGGCGCTCGCTTGCGGGATCTGGCGCGGTATGGCACGGCCCTGCGGCACGCAGATGGCACGGAGGCGAACCAGACGCCCCTACGGGTGATCCACCTGCATGGAGTCGAACTACCGGCGGTTGACAGCTCGTGCCTGTTCCTCTCAACTCAATGCTCTGGACCTGCAGTCCCTCTCTGCCAGAGCGCCACCACTAGCAAGATCATGGTACGCATATTGCACGGGTCCGCCGGATGCCCCGGGAAGCCTAGCCCTATGGATCAGGCGTTCCTGTCTATCCCTGCGTCGCTTCGAGTTGAGGGTGGTGGGGGTGTGGCAGGAGCGTCGGGGTCAGCGAAGTGGAAGGCGCACGCACAGTCGAGGGCTTCCTCGGGTGAGCCTGAAGGGTAGCCGCTGGGCAGGAGACTGTCCTGGTAGATACCTTCGTCGGGAAGGTAAATGGCGAAGCCCCAGGTGCGCAGAGGGCCGTCAAAACGCAGGCGGCACAACCGCGCGTAGGCACCACCCTGCAGGCGCGCTTCGACATAAGCGAATCTGCCACGGAAACGCACGTCGATCCCGGACAGCTGCCAGCGCGAACGAGCGTGGTCGTTCAAGCGCTGACGCAAGTGATGCTTCATCGACTCGGGCGGGTCCTCCGGCATGCCGAACATCATGCCCCTCAAGAGATCAACCACGCTGCTCGGTGAGCCAGGGTGAGGAACGAACCCTGGATCGTCGATCGCCCCCAAGCACGCACTGCACCCAGCCATGCAATGGCGATCGTAGGGCCGCATCAGTGCGGCGGCGCGGCAATCCCGGTCGGCGCGTACGTCGGTACGGCGGGGCCGGCGTGCGGTGCCCGGCCCGGTGTCCCGCCGCCGTCCGGGACCGGCCCCCAGGCCGCACGCCCGGACGGCGGGCGGGCGGAGGGCCGGGGCTACGGCGGCGCGCGCGCCGCCGCTTGATCTACCGGCGGCACTGGCAACCCGTCATGATCGTCTCCGGTCTCGGCCGTCACCTCCGGGGCCGCGACTACCTGCCCCGGCTCGGCAAGGTCACCTGCACCTCCTGGGCCGACCAAGTCACCGTACGCATGCTCAAAGGCCAGGCAGTCAAGGACTGGGCCGACCGCACCGACCACCTGGCCCAAGGCTTCGGCGCACAGTCATGCCGGGTCGCGCTGTCCCAGGCCGGACGGCTCAAACTGACCTTCCCCCGCAACGATCCCCTCTCCGAACCTCTGCCAGCGCTTCCCGTGCCAGAGGAGCCGACCGTGGGCCGGTGGAGATCGGCAGATGTGAGGACGGGCGGCCATGGCGGCTCAAGGTGCACGGCACCCATGTCCTCGTCGCGGGCGCGACCGGAGCCGGCAAGGGATCGATCATCTGGTCCGTCATCCGCTCCCTGCTCCCCGCCGCCCGTGCGGGCCTGGTCGAGTTGTGGGCGCTGGATCCCAAACTGATGGAGCTGTCCTACGGCCGCGACCTGTTCGGCCCCCGGTACGCGGCCACTCCCGAGGAGTGCGCCGACCTGCTGGACGAAGCTGTGTGCGTCATGCAGAAGCGGGCGGCCCGGTTCGCCGGTCTCCAGCGCTCCCACACCCCCACCGTCGACGACCCGTTCGTCCTGGTCGTGGTGGACGAGGTGGCGTTCCTGACCGCCTACCAGTCCGACCGGCAACTCCGGCAGCGCATCACCTCAGCGCTGGCCACGCTCACCACCCAAGGCCGCGCGGTCGGCGTCGGCGTCCTGGCCGCGCTCCAGGACCCGCGCAAAGAGGTCATGAACATCCGCAACCTGTTCCCCGACAAGATCGCCCTGCGGCTCGACGAGTCGGAACAGGTGGACATGGTCCTCGGCGACGGCGCACGCGACAGAGGCGCCCTCGCTGACCACATCTCACCGGTTCCGGAGCTGGGCGCGGGAGTCGGCTACATCCGGCTGGAAGCCAGCCCCGAACCCATCCGGGTCCGCGCCGCCTACGTCTCCGACACCGACATCCGCGCCATGGCCGCCACCTTCACCGGAGGTGAGGACCGATGACGCTCGCCCACGCCCTGGAGGGCCTGCGCTGCTCCGCCTGCCACACCCTGAACGCTCTGCGGCTCGACCCGGCCCGCGCCCTGGTCGAATGCCGCGAGTGCGGACAGAGCGCACGCATTCTCACCGACACCGACGAAGGGAGGTCCGCATGACCCATCCGCACGACCGCGCACTCCCCCGGGCCGTCCGCCAAGCCATGCCGATAGCCCGCGACGTACTCGAAAGGTCGCCAAGCAGCACGGCGTCTGCATTCGGCCCGTCCCGCTGCGGCGGCTCGACACCATCACTGGCAGGTCCGAGGTCATCGACGTGCCGTGCGGGGCCGTCCTCGACAGCAAGTGCCCGCCCTGCGCCAAGCGCAACCGGCAGCTCCGCATGGCCCAATGCCGCGAAGGCTGGCACCTCGACACCGAACCGACCATCACGCCGGACCAACCGAACGAGGAACAGCGCTGGCTCGTCGAGTTCCGCGCCGACATGCAAGCCAAGCGCGACGCCGCCGAACAGGCCGGCGACGACACCACCGACCTGGACGCCGTCCTGTCCGGCCTCAGATGACGAGATCAACGCCGCCGGCATGCGGGGCAGCGTCACCGGATCCGCGGCGCCCAAGCGCACCCGATCGACCCGACGGCGGCAGGATGCACCCGACCTGCCCAAACGCAAGATGACCAACACCACCCTCGGCCGCACCTTCCACGCGCCGGATGGCAAGACCTACCGGCCGTCGCTGTTCGTCACGCTCACCCTGCCCAGCTACGGCAGAGTCCGTGACGGCGTCCCCATCGATCCCGACACCTACGACTACCGACGCGCGGCTCGCGATGCGCTGCACTTCTCCAAGCTCGTGGACCGCTTCGTGCAGAACCTGCGCCGGGTCGCGGGCTATGACGTGCAGTACTTCGCGGCCGTGGAGCCTCAGAAGCGGCTGGCCCCGCACCTGCACATGGCGATCCGCGGGACCCTGCCGCGCGCGGAGATCAAGCAGATCGCCGCAGCCACCTACCACCAAGTGTGGTGGCCACAGGCCGACGAAGTGCGCTTCAACGGCGAACACCTGCCCGTCTGGCACGACGAGGCCGGCTACCTCGACCCAACCACCGGCGAAGTGCTGCCCACCTGGGACGAAGCCCTCGACGCTCTCGACGAGGACGCCGACCCGCTGCACGTCATCCGCTTCGGCGAACAGGTCGATGTCCAGGGCATGCTGGCTGGCACTCCGGACGCCGACCAGTGCATCCGCTACTTGTCCAAGTACCTCACCAAGTCCATCGGCGACGCCCTCGACGGCGGCCAGGCCCAGCAGGAGCACGCCGCCCGAATGCTCGACGCCCTCCGCTACGAACCCTGCACCCCCACCTGCCCGAACTGGCTGCGCTACGGCGTACAGCCCAAGAACGCCAAGCCCGGCATGCAGCCCGGCCGCTGCCGCTCCAAAGCACACAAGCCCGAACACCTCGGCTACGCCGGACGCCGCGTCCTGGTCTCCCGCAAGTGGTCCAATAAGACCCTCGCCGAACACAAGCAGGACCGCCGGACCTGGGTCCTGGAAGCCCTCGGCCAGACCGACGAACCCACCGACCCGCACCGATACGTCTGGCGTCCTGTTCCAGCCGGAGACGCGAACGTGCCACCCCTGGGCGTCCGCCTCCTCCGCTCCGTCCATGAACGCCAACGCTGGCGAGCCCACCTCAGGGAACTGGAAGCCAGAGCCAACGGACAAGACCTTTCGGCAACTGATCTCGGGAGGGCTGCCTGATGGCGAACAAACCAGGCAAGCGGCGTTTCGGAAGCATCCGTCAACTCCCGTCCGGCAGATTCCAGATCCGCTATCCCGGCCCTGACGCATGGGTGAGACCACCTACGTCCGCGAGCGTGACGCCGAAAAGGCGCTCTCCCTGATCGAGGCCAAGCTGATCACGGGAGACTGGACCGATCCGCAACGCGCGAAGGTCAAGTTCGGCGACTACGCGGACAAGTGGATCGCCGAACGGACGAACCTCCGGCCGCGCACAGTCGAGATCTACAAGGGCCTGCTCAAACGCCACATCCGCCCTCACCTGGACGGCATGCCCATTGGCAAGCTGGACACAGCCGTCATCCGCGAGTGGCGAGTACTGTTGCTCGGCAATGGCGTCAGTGAGTCCGAAGTGGCCAAGGCGTACCGGTTCCTGAGAGCGGTGCTCATGACGGCGGCGGACGATCAGATCATCCCGCGCAACCCCTGCCGCATCCGGGGCGCGGGTGAGGAGAAGCCGGAAGAACGGCCGGTCCTCACCGTGGCAAAGGTGTTCGAACTGGCCGACCTGATGCCGCCACGCCTCCGCGCCCTGGTCCTACTCGCCACCTTCGCCAGCCTGCGCTGGGGCGAGGTAGCGGCCTTGCGTCGGATGGATGTCGACCTCACGGCCAGAACCGTCAGCGTTCGGCAACAGCACGTCGAACTCGACACGGGAGAACTCCTCGTCGGTCCACCCAAGTCACGCGCGGGAGTCCGTACGATCGCCATTCCAGAAGCGATCCTCCCAGCGCTCCGCGACCACCTCGACCAGTTCACCGCCACAGAGGCCGACGCGCTGATCTTCACCGGCGCACGAGGCGGCATCCTCCGGCGAAGCAACTTCCGGCGCTCGGCCAGGTGGGACGACAGCACAACGAGGATCGGGGTCCCCGGCCTGCACTTTCACGATCTACGGCATACCGGCAACACCATCGCCGCCGGCTCCGGCGCGAGCCTCAAAGACCTCATGCAACGTATGGGTCATGACTCGGTCCGTGCCGCACTGATCTATCAGCACAGTACGGCGGAAGCCGACCGGAGGATCGCCGACGCGATGAACGCCAAGATCACAAAGACAGCGAAAAGATCTTAGAACAAGTTCCCGCACCACCTAATGGCACGCTAATGGCACGAAGCCCCGTTTCCATGATCGGAAACGGGGCTCTTTCTGCTGGTGGGCGGTACTGGGTTCGAACCAGTGACCCCTCGCTTGTAAGGCGAGTGCTCTACCGCTGAGCTAACCGCCCCTGATCGGCACTACACCTTACGACACCATCGGCGCCGATCGCACATCCACCGTCCACCCTGGGCCCAGCTCAGGACGGCCTGCCGCGCGCCACCCGAGCAGGGCCGCTCCCAGCATCCCGGCGTCCACCCCGAGCGCCGCCGGCACCAGGGGTGGGGCGTCGCGGAAGGCCAGGCGTTTGACGAGGCGGGTGCGTACCGGGTCGAAGAGGGCGGGGCCCGCTTCCGCCAGGCCGCCGCCGAGAACGATCAGTGAGGGGTCCAGCAGCAGTGTGTACGTGGCCAGCGCCAGCGACAGCGCCTCCACGGCCTCGTCCCAGACCTCGATGGCGATCGGGTCGTCGGAGGAGACCACCTGCTCGGCCTTGACGCCTTCCACGCCCGCCCGCTCGCTGTAGCGGCGCCCCACCGAGGCGGCCGAGGCGTACGTCTCCAGGCAGCCGAACTGGCCGCACGCGCACTCTTCGCCGTCCGGGAAGACGGGGGTGTGGCCGATCTCGCCGGCCCAGCCCGCGGAGCCGCCGTAGGGTTCGCCGTGGATGATCGAGGCGCCTGCGATGCCCGTGCCGATGGGCAGGAACAGGAAGTCGGAAACGCCGCGGCCCGCGCCGAGGATGCTCTCCGCGAGGCCGCCCGTGCGTACGTCGTGCCCGAGCATGACCGGGATGTCCAGGGTGGTGAAGTCCGTGGCGGGGACGTCGCGCCAGCCCAGGTTGGCGGCGTAGACGGCGGAGTTGTCCGACACCAGGCCGGGCACGGCCAGACCGACGCCTGCCGGGACGCCGTCGCCAGAGCCGGCGAGGTGGCTGATGAAGCCGGAGATGGCGGCCACGACCGCCTCCGGGCCCTCCGCCCGTGGGGTCGGGCGCCGCTCGCTCAGCAACACCGCGCCGGACTCGCTGACCAGGCCGCCCTTCATGGACGTGCCACCGACGTCGAGCGCTACGACGAACGAACTCTTTGCGGACACGGAAGGAGACGATAGCGCAGCTCATCACATGTCCGGAAAGGCCCTGTTGAAGCACGAACGTAGCCGGCGCGCGAAGACGGCCGACCCGCCGACCGGCGCTCCAGGCAGCGGCTCGCACGCAACCCGCCTCCGCCTCGCACGCAACCCGCGTACGAACACGCCTCCAGCCTCGCTGGCAACCCGCGCACATGACGCGCCTCAGCCTCGCACGCAACCCGCGCACGCGGCCGGACTCCCGGCACACGCCCCCGAAGGTCCAGGCGCACGTCTGAGGGCTTGCGCACCTGGAGGCGGGAGCCGGCCCGGCATCAGGCCGTCCGGCCGCCCCAGGAGCGGCTCAGGCGCGTCCGAGGACCCGGTTGAGGGCCGCCTCCACCTCCGCGGAGAGCCCCGGCGGCGGCGGCACCGAGACCGTGAGCGCATCGGAGCGGGCCATCCGCACGGCCCCGCAGGACCGGCACTCCACCTCGCCCAGCCGGCAGATCAGCGCCCTGGACCCGCAGGTGGAGCACGCGTCCAGGTCGTGGTCGTGCAGCCGTTGACAGTCCGGGCAGATCAGCACCTGGGACTCGTTGCGCACTCCGCGCTGCCACGGGCTGGCGCCGCGCACCGGGTCGGTCTGCCGGGCCCCGCAGCGGTAGCAGGGCATCGTTGCCTCCGAAGTCAAGAGATGTCGGCGAGTGCCTTCACGTAGTCGGCGACGTCACGTGCGGTGGAGGCCGGATTGACCACCTTCCACCGGATCACGCCCTCGCCGTCGATGATGAAGGTCCCCCGTAGCGCGAGCCCCTTCGCCTCATCGAAGACACCGTACGCCCGCGCGACCTGTCCGTGTGGCCAGAAATCGGAGAGGAGCGGGAACGTGTAACCCTCCCGATCCGCCCATGCGCGGTGCGTGAACATGGAGTCGACCGAGACGGTCAGCAGTCGTGCCCCGTCGAGCGGGTTGTCGCGCAGCGCGGACAGCTCGCCGTGGCAGATCCCGCTGAAGGCGAGCGGGTAGAAGACCAGCACGACATTGGCGCCCCGGAACTGGGACAGGCGCACCGGCGTGCCGTGCTGGTCCTGCAGCTCGAAATCAGGAGCCTGGGCGCCGACCTCGGCAGGATGTGCGTTCACGGGAACCATCCTGCCGCACGGCGGGCGCTCGAGCTCCTACCGTCGGCCTTTGGGCGTCACGAGCCTCGTGCCTGACCAGTCGGGGGCGGCGGAGATGCTGCTGGTCTGCGAGAGACCCGCGGTCGTGGCATCCTCCCCGATGTCGCTCGGCTCCACGTGGCCCTCGCGCCCGGCCTTGGGAGTCAGCAGCCAGATCTGGCCGCCCTCGGCGAGTGCTCGCATGGCGTTGGTCAGTGCGTCGAAGAGGTCTCCGTCGCCGTCGCGCCACCACAGCAGCGCCACGTCGACGACGTCGTCACTCTCCTCGTCCAGCAACTCGTTGCCGGTCAGGTCTTCGATGGAGTCGCGAAGCTCGTCGTCGACGTCCTCGTCCCAACCGATCTCCTGCACCACCTGACCCGGCTTGAGGCCGAGTCGTTCGGCCAGGCCGCGCTCGCCCTGCGCCTGACCCGCGGTCGCGCTCACGTTTATCCCTCCTGCTTGAGTGGCCCCGCTTATGCGGTTTATCGCTTCGGCACAGTCCACACGCTGTGACCCTCAGTCGTCAACGGTCGCCACGGGTACGGCCGTGGTCGGTCAGAATCAATCAGACAAAAACGACAGGCGAACCTGTCGTTGCGGGTTGTCGACGTTCAGGTCGACCAGCGCCACCGACTGCCAGGTGCCCAGCGCCATTCTCCCGCCCAGCACGGGGATTGTGGCATAGGGCGGGATCAGCGCGGGCATGACGTGCGACCTTCCGTGCCCGGCCGAACCGTGGGCGTGACGCCACCGGTCGTCGGGCGGCAGCAGGCCGCGCAGCGCGGCGAGCAGGTCGTCGTCGCTGCGTGACCCCAGCTCGAGCAGGGCGACCCCGGCCGTGGCATGCGGCACGAAAATGTGCAGCAGCCCGTCTTCGCCCTGCGCGCGCACGAAGTCGGCGCATTCGGCCGTGATGTCGTGCACCGTCTCGCGTGAACCGGTGGCCACAGAGATGATTTCAGATCTCACAGGAAAATCTTACTTACGGACAACGACCGCATCAGGACCGGGAAACACCAGACCCATGTGCCCGTCGTCGAACCGCACCATGTAGGGAGGCCCGCCGTCCGGGCCTTGGACCTCCACGATTACTCCGATCCGGTCCCTTTCGCCAACGATATTCCCGTGCACCAGGAGCCGGTCGCCTACCGTCGCCTTCATACCTCCAGACTGATACTCCTAAGGCCTCAGGAAAAGACCGGATCAGGAGACAGGGCACTTTTTGCACCCGGAGCGACGGCAAGTAGAAATATGACCAAAATGTTACGCGGCTCGGACCGCCGGCGCCCGGCGCGCCGAGCCTCTGCGCTCCCAACCGCCCCCGTCCGCCCTCCCCCACCGACGATTCTCCTGTGAGCGAACAAGGGATGCCCTGAGGACGCGAGCCGAAGATCGCCGGCACAGGACACGTCTCTATACGCGCGCACGAACACGCCTCTATATAGGGGGCACGGCGCCCGCCCCGTCCGAGGCGGCGCCGGGCGATGAGGTTAGACTCGCGCGGCACGGCGCACAGGCGCGTACCCCCTCCCTTCCAGGGCAGGTTCTCGTACGGCGGGGCCGCCCGGGGACCACTCCAGGCCATTTGAGCGAAATTTCGTTCGTTTTCCGGTCTTGTTAAATTGCTCCCGGGATGTAACCTGTGGCGAGATTCGTCCTACCATCGGTGGTCTAGGCCATCGGCACCCCTCCTGCCAGCAGGGACACCCTGGTTACCGGCGAGTAGAGATGCGTTTTCTACGACTAGCGACCAGGATGGAAGGCGACCCAGACCAGTCATCAGTCCACCTCGGAAGGCGAGACCCAGTGGCTTCCGGACGCCAGCGATTCTCGATCATCAGCGACGGCCTACCCAGCCAGCTGCCTGATGTCGATCCCAGTGAGACCAACGAGTGGCTCGAGTCTCTCGACAACGTCGTCAAGACCGAAGGCCGCACCAGAGCCCGCTACCTGATGCTCCGCATGCTCGAACGGGCCCGCGAGCACCAGGTCGGCGTGCCGGGCTTGCGCAGCACCGACTACATCAACACGATCCCGCCGGAGCGCGAGCCCTGGTTCCCGGGTGACGAGCACGTCGAACGCCGCATCCGCGCCTACATCCGCTGGAACGCGGCCATCATGGTGTCGAGGGCCAACGCCCGCACCAACGTCGGCGGCCACATCGCCACCTACGCCTCGGCCGCGTCGCTCTACGAAGTGGGCTTCAACCACTTCTTCCGCGGCAAGGACCACGGCGAGTCGGGCGACCAGGTCTTCTTCCAGGGGCACGCCGCCCCGGGCATCTACGCCCGTGCCTTCCTCGAGGGCCGGCTCAACGAGAGCCAGCTCGACGCGTTCCGTCAGGAGCTGTCGCACGGCTTCCACGGCCTGCCCTCCTACCCCCATCCGCGGCTGATGCCCGACTTCTGGGAGTTCCCGACGGTCTCCATGGGCCTGGGCCCGATCGGCGCGATCTACCAGGCGCGGTTCAACCGCTACCTGCTCAACCGGCAGATCAAGGACACCAGCCGCAGCCACGTGTGGGCGTTCCTGGGCGACGGCGAGATGGACGAGCCCGAGTCGCTCGGCGCCATCGGCCTGGCGGCGCGCGAGGAGCTCGACAACCTCACCTTCGTGATCAACTGCAATCTGCAGCGGCTCGACGGCCCGGTGCGCGGCAACGGCAAGATCATCCAGGAGCTGGAGTCCTACTTCCGCGGCGCCGGCTGGAACGTCATCAAGGTCGTGTGGGGCCGCGACTGGGACCCGCTGCTGGCGGCCGACGTCGACGGCGTGCTGGTCAACCAGATGAACACGACGCCCGACGGCCAGTTCCAGACCTACTCCGTCGAGTCGGGCGCCTACATCCGCGAGCACTTCTTCGGCTCCGACCCGCGCCTGCGCAAGATGGCCGAGCACCTGACCGACGACGACATCCGCAAGCTGTCGCGCGGCGGCCACGACTACCGCAAGGTCTACGCCGCGTTCAAGGCGGCCCGCGAGCACGTCGGCCAGCCGACGGTGATCCTCGCCCAGACCATCAAGGGCTGGACGCTGGGCAAGGACTTCGAGGCGCGCAACGCCACCCACCAGATGAAGAAGCTCACCAAGGCCGAGCTCAAGGAGTTCCGCGACCGGCTCTACCTGCCGATCCCCGACTCCGCGCTCGAGGGCGAGCTGCCCCCCTACTTCCACCCGGGCGAGAACGACCCCGAGATCCAGTACATGATGGAGCGCCGCGCCGCGCTCGGCGGCGTGCTGCCCAAACGGGTCGTCCGCGCCAAACCGGTCAAGCTGCCCGGCGACGACGTCTACAACGCCTTCGGCAAGGGCTCGGGCAAGCAGCAGGTCGCCACCACGATGGCGTTCGTGCGGCTGCTGAAGGACCTCATGCGCGACAAGGAGATCGGCCACAGGTTCGTGCCGATCATCCCGGACGAGGCCCGCACGTTCGGTCTCGACGCCATGTTCCCGACGGCGAAGATCTACTCCCCGCACGGCCAGACCTACGAGGCCGTCGACAGGGAGCTGCTGCTGTCGTACAAGGAGGCGGTGCAGGGGCAGATCCTGCACGAGGGCATCAGCGAGTCGGGCTCGATGGCCTCGGCCATCGCCGCCGGCACGTCGTACGCCACGCACGGCGAGCACATGATCCCGATCTACATCTTCTACTCGATGTTCGGGTTCCAGCGCACCGGCGACCAGATGTGGGCCATGGGCGACCAGATGGGCCGCGGCTTCCTGCTCGGCGCCACCGCGGGCCGCACCACGCTCAACGGCGAGGGCCTGCAGCACGAGGACGGCCACACGCCGCTCATCGGCTCGACCAACCCGGCCGCGGTCATCTACGACCCGTCCTGGGCGTTCGAGGTGGCCCACATCGTCAAGGACGGCCTCAGGAGGATGTACGGCGACCAGCCGGAGGACGTCTTCTACTACCTGACCGTCTACAACGAGCCCTACCTGCAGCCGGCGCAGCCCCCGCACATCGACGTGCAGGGCCTGCTCAAGGGCCTCTACAAGTTCGCCGAGGGGCCACAGACGCAGGGGCCGAAGGCCAACATCCTGTCGTCGGGCGTCGCCGGCCCGTGGGCGGTGGAGGCGCAGCGGCTGCTGGCCGAGGACTGGGGCGTGTCGGCCGACCTGTGGTCGGCGACGTCGTGGACCGAGCTGCGCCGCGAGGCCCTGGCCTGCGAGGAGCACAACCTGCTCAACCCCGACGCCGAGCGGCGCGTCCCCTACGTGACGCAGGTGTTGTCGCAGGCGCGCGGGCCGTTCGTGGGCGTCAGCGACTACATGAAGGCCGTACAGGACCAGATCGCGCAGTGGGTGCCGGGTGACTGGTCCTCGCTGGGCACCGACGGGTTCGGCCTGTCCGACACCCGCTCGGCGCTGCGCCGCCACTTCCACGTGGACGCGGCGTCGATCACGCTGGCCGTGCTGTCCAGCCTGGTCAAGCAGGGCGAGCTCGGCGGCGAGGTGCTGCGCGAGGCCATCGCCCGCTACCACCTGAAGAACGGCGTCACCGAGGCGGGCGGCGCCGAGAGCAACGACACCCAGTCGATGGGCATCTGAGCCGGGCGATCACGGCGCTCCCGCGAGGCCTCGCGGGAGCGCCGTCGATGCGGCGCGACCAGGGTGGATACGCGCCGCCTCACCCGGGATCGGTGCATCGTCACGTATTGTGGGCACTACTTCCCCCTGAGAGACGAGGGGAAGTTCCATCGATATGCGTCGTGTCCTAGCCGCCGCCCTGCTCGTGACCGCAGCCGGCTGCTCCACCGCACCCGCCGAGCCCGCCACGGACGCCCCCGGCGAGACCGCCACGATCGACTGGGGGCCGTGCACCGACATCGAGCGTCCCGATGGTGAGCCTCCCGCCCGCCAGGACAGCTCAGTGCGGTGCGGCACGCTCGCGGTGCCGCTCGACTACGCCAAACCCGACGGCGAGCAGCTGGACCTGGCGCTCATCAAGCTGCCCGCCACCGGCAAGGGCCGGCGGCTGGGATCCGTGGTGTTCAACTTCGGCGGCCCTGGCGCGTCCGGTGTCGACACGCTCGACCAGGCGGCCAAGGCGCTCACCACGCTGCGGACCCGCTACGACCTGGTCAGTTTCGACCCGCGCGGCGTCGACCGCAGTTCTGGCGTGCGCTGCGGCGACGCCTCCGAGCTGGAGACGTACACCTCGCTGAACACGCTGCCGCCCGACGAGGAGACGCACCGGCGCACCACGGCGGCCAACAAGAGGTTCGCCGAGCTCTGCGAGCGTGACTCCGGCAAGATCCTGCCCTACGTCGGCACCGTGAACGCCGCCCGCGACATGGACCGCATCCGCGCCGCCGTGAGCGACTCCAAGCTCAACTACGTCGGCATGTCGTACGGCACGCAGCTCGGTGCCGTATACGCCACCGAGTTCCCCCACAACGTGGGCCGGATGGTGCTCGACGCGCCGCTCGACCCGACGGTCTCGTTCGAGCAGCGCACGCTGGCGCAGACGCGCGGCTTCCAGCGGGCGTACGAGAGCTTCCTGCGGTCGTGCGTCAAGACCACGTGCGCGCTCGGCAAGGACGAGGCCACCGCCAACCGCAACGTCGAGAACCTGTTGAAGCGGCTGACCACCAAGCCGCTGAACGTCCACGGCCGCACGTTGACGCAGGGGCTGGCCTCCACCGCCGTGGCCGCCGCCCTCTACTCCGAGCTGACCTGGCCGTTCCTGGAGCAGTCGCTCAGCGAAGGGCTCAAGGGCAACGGCGAGGCGCTGCTCTATCTCGCCGACAACTACACCGGGCGCAGGGAGGACGGCACCTACTCCACGCAGATGACCAGCTTCCCGGCCATCACGTGCGCCGACACCGCGGAGCGTCCCAGCAAGGCCGAGCTGCGGCGCACCGAGGCGGCCGCGCTGAAGATCTCGCCGCTGTTCGGCAGCGAGGGCTCGGGCGGGTTGTGCCGGGTCTGGCCGGTCAAGGGCAGCGACCAGGCGCGGCGCGTCGACGCCACCGGGTCCGCGCCGATCGTGGTGGTGGGCGGCAAGGGCGACCCGGCCACGCCGTACCAGTGGGCGCCCAAGCTGACGTCCCAGCTCAAGACGGCCACGCTGGTGACGTACGAGGGCGAGGGGCACGGGGCGTACCTGTCGGGGAGCAAGTGCGTGCGCGGGCTCGTGGACGCGTACCTGCTGGACGGCAAGGTGCCCGAGAAGGGCGCCACATGCCCGGCGGCCTAGGCTGGGCCAGGTGACGCAGAACAACGCGCGGAGCGCGGGCCGGGCGACGGGGAACGACTCGCGTAGCGCACGCATCGAGCAGATGGAGACCGAGGCCGCGCGCCTGGCCGCCCTGGCCGGCGACCTGTCGGTACCGGTGCCGACGTGCCCGGGATGGACGATCGCCGAGCTGATCACGCATGTCGGCCAGACTCACCGCTGGGCGGTCCACGTGCTGCGCAACCAGGTTCGGGAGAAGATCTGGTCGCGGCAGGTGCCGAGCGGGCTGGCCGAGGGGCAGAGCGGCGACCCCGCTTGGCTGATGTCGGGGGCGGCCGAGCTGCTCGACACGCTGCGCACCACCGATCCGGAGCTCGAGGTGTGGACCTGGGGCCCGGACCGGCGGGCCGCGTGGTGGCCGCGCCGGATGCTCTTCGAGCTGGTGGTCCACCGGGCCGACGCCGAGCTCGCGCTCGGCCTCGACCCGGTCGTCCCGGCGGAGACCGCCATCGACGGCGTCGAGGAATTCCTGCACAACCTGCCGCACGCCGCCTGGGTCACCCGGTCGCTGGCCGGGCTCGGTGTGGAGGGGGCCACGATCCACCTCCACGCGAGCGACGGCGAGGGCGAGTGGACCATCACGCAGGGCCCCGCCGGGAAGATCACCTGGGCGCGCGGCCATGCCAAGGGCGACACCGCCGTCCAGGGCCCGGTGTCGGATCTGCTGCTCATGCTCTATGGCAGGCGCTCACCCGACGACCTGACCGTCCACGGCGACCGCGATCTCCTCGACCGCTGGCTGGCCGCCGTCGACTTCTGACGATCGCCCTGGACGCGCCGCCGCTCGGCGATCGGCGGCGTGTCCAGGGCGTCATGGTGAACCGCTCCGCGCGGAGCGGCCCGGGCGCCGGCCGGTGGTCGCGGGGAAGGCGCTCCCCCGGCCCGCGCCCGGATGGTCACCTGCGGTGGAAGACCCCGAAGACGCTGCCGGACACGTCGCTCACGTAGGCGAAGTCGGTGCCGGCGCCGTCGTCGATCACCTTCATCAGCACCTTGCCGCCGAGCGACTCGCTCTTGGCGCAGGTCTCCTCCACGTCGGCCACCTGCACGTGGAAGATCGCGTGGTTGGGGAACTCGCCCTTGGTGTTGAACAGCCCGCCCATCGGCTGGTCGCCGCCCGGCGCGCTGATCGTGCGGTAGTCGATCGGGCCGCCCTCGCCGGTGAAGGCCCAGCCGAACAGGCCGCCGTAAAACCTCTGGGCGCCCTCGGGGTCGTCGCTGGCGACCTCGAACCACGTCACCGTGTTGTCCATCATCGTCTCCTCAGTTCTCGAACAGGACAACGATCTAACGGCAGGGCGACAACCCTATGTCGGTGTTTCCTCTTGATTTTCGAGCGCACGTTCAGTCGAGCCTGGTGCCGTGGACGACCATCTCGGGCACGTCGGTGGCGAACCCTTCGAGCGGGCGCTCCGGGCAGCGCTCGCCGGTGACGGTGGCGGAGGCGATGCGGTCGAGGCGGAAGACGCGTACGTCGTCGCGGAGCCGGCACCACGCCACGAGGTACCAGAAACCGCCGCGCCCGCCCAGGAACACCCCGGGCTCGACGTCACGCGAGGTCAACGCGCCCTTGGCGTCGGCGTAGTCGAGCCTGAGCACGCGGCGGCGCAGCAGCGCCTCCTCGATGGCCCGGGAGATGCCCTCGGCGCCTAAGGGCCGGATGCCGGCGGCGGGCTGGTCGGGCGGCTGGACGAGCTGCACCCGCCGGGCCAGCTCTCTGGCGAGCTCGCCCTCGGGCCCCGGCATCGCCGCCACCACCTTGCGTAACGCGCTGCGGGCCTGGCGGCCGAAGGGCTGGTCGCCGGCCTGGCTGAGCGCCACCGCGATCGCCACCGCCTCGGCCGGGCTGAAGTTGAGCGGGGGGAGGGACATCTTCCTGTCGATGGCGTAACCGCCCTTGCGGCCCGGCTGGGCGTAGATCGGGACGCCGGACTCCTGCAGCGCGGTGATGTCGCGCTCGATCGTGCGCACGCTCACCTCGAACCGCCCGGCGAGCTCGCGGGCGGAGCGGCAGCGTGGCGCGATGGCGCGCAGGTCCTCGACGAGCGCGTAGAGCCGGTCGGTACGGTTCACAGCCGCGACGCTACGCCGAGCCACCGACAATCGCGGGCCCCCGCGGCGCCCGGTAACCCCTGCCTCACCGCAAGACTACAAAGATCTGACGACCGGGGGGTGGTCGGGGGCGCGCGTCAGGCCCGGGTCCAGTCGAGGAGCCTCTGCAGGGGCCAGGTGTTGACGACGCGCTCCGCCTCGATGCCGCACATGGCGGCCCGCTCGCAACCGTACCGCTGCCAGTCGAGCTGCCCCGGGGCGTGCGCGTCGGAGTCGATCGCGAAGACGCACCCCATCTCGTACGCCAGCCGCATCAGCCGCTTGGGCGGGTCGAGCCGGTCGGGCCGCGAGTTGACCTCGACCGCCACCCCGAACCGCCGACACGCCTCGAACACCAGCTCCGCCTCGAACTCCGACTCCGGCCTGCGCTCCCCGCGCCGCCCGCCGGCCCGCACCACCCTGCCGGTGCAGTGCCCCAGCACGTCCACGAGAGGGTCGGCGATGGCGGTGACCATCCTGCGGGTCATGTCGGCGCCGTCCATGCGGAGCTTGGAGTGCACGCTGGCCACCACCACGTCGAGCCGTTCGAGCAGCTCCCGCTCCTGGTCGAGCGAGCCGTCCGGGTTGATGTCCACCTCGATGCCGGTCAGGATCCTGAACGGGGCCAGGCGCTCGTTCAGCTCGGCCACCACGCCCAGCTGGCGCTCCAGGCGCTCGGCCGAGAGGCCCTTGGCCACCGTCAGGCGGGGCGAGTGGTCGGTCAGCGCCAGATATGCGTGGCCGAGCCGGGCGGCGGTCTCGGCCATCTCCTCGATCGGCGACCCGCCGTCCGACCAGTCCGAGTGGCTGTGCAGGTCACCCTTCAGCGCGGTGCGCAGCGCGGCGGTCTCGGCGTCGAGCTCGACGCCCTCCGTGGCGTGCAACCTTCGCAGGTAGGTCGGAACCTGGCCATCGAGACTTTCGTTGACCACTAGAGCGGTGACCTTGCCGATGCCCGGCAGGTCGCCGAGCCCACCGGTGCGGACCAGCCGCACGAGCTCGTCCTCGGGGAGGTCTGCGACGACCGCGGCGGCGCGGCGGAAGGCCCGCACACGGTAGGTGGGCTCGCCCGCGCGCTCCAGCAGGAAGGCGATCTCACGCAGGGCCATGACCGGATCCATACATCCTCCATAGCCGAAATAAATCGAGATGCAGTAATTACTCATTGAACACGGACGGACGCCGCCGCTAGAGTAATCGGCCCATGAAAGCAGGAGCTTGATGGCACCACCGCCGCCCACCCACCACTCGCCTCCGCAACCTCCGCGCAAGGCGTCGAAAGCCATCCCCCTGACGATCCTCGGCGTCCTGTCCGTGATGCTGGTCGGCTACTGCGCCGCCGTGCAGGACGACGAGGAGGTCACCGCGGACTGCGTCATGCGACTCGACGACGGCAGCTACCAGATCGTCGACGACGACTACTGCGACGATGACGACGACGGCGGCACGCACTACTACGGCGGGTCGCGTGGGGCTTACCTCTGGTACTACGGCGGCACCCGGGTCGGCAACCGGGTGCGCGGTGGCACCACCTACCGGCCGTCCAACGTCGACATCAACACCCGCAACGGCAAATCCATCCAGCGAGGCGGCTTCGGCAGCAAATGGGGCGGCGGGGGCTGACAGGTGCGGCGCGAGCACGGCACTCCCAGGCCAGGCTGGGAGGAGACGATCGAGAGCCAGGGACTGGCTTACCACAAGGCCGCGCACCCGTCGGGGCTGAGCCGCCCCTACTGGGACGAGTCCGTCCACTACGTCTTCTCGATGGACGAGGTCGAGGAGCTGGAGGAGCAGGTCGAGGAGCTGCACGCCATGTGCCTGAGCACCGTCGAGCACGTGGTCTCGGCGGGCCGCTTCGCCGACTTCGCCATCCCCGAATGGGCGTGGGAGGACGTCGCGCGCTCGTGGGAGCGCCGCGACCCCCACCTGTACGCCCGCTTCGACCTGCGCTACGACGGCACGGGTCCGGCCAGGCTGCTGGAGTACAACGCCGACACGCCCACCTCGCTGGTGGAGTCGTCGGTGATCCAGTGGTTCTGGCTGCAGGACGCGCACCCCGGCGGCGACCAGTGGAACTCCGTGCACGAGCGGCTCATCGAGCGCTGGACGCAGCTGGGGCTGCCCCCCGGTCCCACGCACTTCGCGTTCACCAACATGGACGAGACGGGCGAGGAGGCCATGACCGTGGCCTACCTGCAGGAGACCGCCGAGCAGGCGGGCCTGCAGACCGTCTCCGTGGCCATGGAGGACATCGGCTGGGACTCCCTCAACCGCCGCTTCGTGGACGTCGAGGAGCGGATGATCCGCTCGGCCTTCAAGCTCTATCCCTGGGAGTGGATGCTGGCCGAGGACTTCGGACGCCACGCCGTACGACACGCCACCTGGATCGAGCCGCTGTGGAAGACCCTGCTGTCCAACAAGGCGCTGCTGGCCCTGCTGTGGGAGCTCCATCCCGGCCATCCCAACCTCATGCCCGCCTACCTCGACGGCCCTCGTGACCTCACCTCCTACATCGCCAAGCCACTGCTCGGCAGGGAGGGGGCCTCCATGCGGATCGTCACCCCCGAGGGCACCCAGGAGACCCCCGGCGTCTACGGCCGCGAGGGGTACGTGTTCCAGGGCTTCGAGGCGCTGCCCGTCTTCGAGGGGCAGCGGCCGGTGCTCGGCGCCTGGGTGGTCGCCGACGAGGCGGCCGGGCTCGGCATCAGGGAGACCACCGGCCTCATCACCGACGACACCTCATCGTTCGTCCCGCACCGCATCGCTGATTGACGTGTTCTCCGACCGACTCCTGCCCGCCCCAGCTCCGGGCGGACACGCTCCCCGTGATTGGAACTGAACTGACGTGACTCTTCTCGAAATCCTCGCCCGCGGCTCAGGCGCCGTCGCCGCATACGCCGCCGTCGGCGTGATCCTGATGATCGTCGGGTTCTACGTGATCGACTGGGCCACGCCCGGCAAGCTGAGCGAGGTCATCCGCACCGAGCGCAATCCCAACGCCACCCTGCTGGCCACCTCGGCCATGGCCGCGATCGGGCTGATCGTGGCCGCCTCGATCTGGTCGTCGGGCGGCCGGCTCACGGAGGGCCTCGCGGGCACGGCGGTGTTCGGGCTGGTCGGCATCGTGGTGCAGACGGTGGCCATGCTGATCTTCGACCGGGTGGTCGGCATCTCCGTACGCGAGCTGGTCAAGGAGCCCGACCTGCAGCCGGGCGCGCGCCTGCTCGCGGTGACCCACGTCGCGATCGGGCTCATCACCGCCGTCGCCGTCATCTGACCGGCCGGTCACCGTTCCGGTCAGCCGAGGGGACCTGGCACTCTAGGAGACGTGACAGAGCGGACCCGGGAGGACACGACACGCAGGCTCGAGCGGGCCATGGGCTCGCTCGGCACGGCGGCGATGGCGCGCATGGACGAGCAACTGCCATGGTTCCGGGCGCTCAGCGCCGAGGACCGGTCGTGGGTGGGGCTCGTGGCCCAGGCCGGCATCGCCGCGTTCGTCGAGTGGTTCTCGACCGCCGGTGAGGGGCGGCGCACGCCCAGCATCGAGTTCTTCGGCACGGCGCCGCGCGAGCTCAAACGGTCGATCTCGCTCCAGCAGACCGTCGACATCGTCAGGGTCGTGGTCGAGGTGGTCGAGGCGCAGACCCACGAGCTGGCCGCGCCCGGCGGCGAGGACGAGCTCCAGCAGGCCATGCTGCGCTACACCCGCGACGTCGCCTTCGCCGCCGCCCACGTCTACGCCCGCGAGGCCGAGGCCAGGGGTTCGTGGGACGCCAGGCTCGAAGCCCTGATCGTGGACGCCCTGGTGCGCGGCGAGGTGGACGACGGCCTGCACTCCTGGGCCGCCGCCCTGGGCTGGACCTCCTCCCCCGTCGTCGTCATCGCCGGGCACGCCCCGGAGGGCGACCCGCGCGCGGTCATCGACGGCCTGCGGGAGAAGGGCCGCCGCATCGGCATGGACCTGCTGGCGGGTGTCCAGGCCGACCGGCTGATCGTGATCGTGGGCGGCGCGGGCAGCGTCAACGACGCGGCCAAGCAGGTCGTGGCCCGCTTCGGCGTGGGCCCCATCGTCATCGGCCCCGAGGTGCCCGACCTGCACGCCGCCGCCAATTCGGCCAGGGCGGCGCTGGCCGGGCTGAAGGCGTCGTCGGGATGGCCCGACGCGCCGAGGCCCGTACACGCCGAGGACCTGCTGGCCGAGCGGGCGCTCGACGGCGACCTCGACGCCAGGCGGCAGCTCATCGAGAGCGTCCACCTGCCGCTCGCGGGCACTCCGCTGCTCGACACTCTGGCCACCTACCTGGAGCAGGGCACCTCGCTGGAGGCCACGGCCCGGCTGCTGTTCGTCCATCCCAACACCGTGCGCTACCGCCTCAAGAAGATCACCGAACTGACCGGCTACCAGCCCACCGAGGGCAGGTCCGCCTTCACCCTCCAGGTGGGGCTCATCCTCGGCAGGCTCGCGGAGAGTGCAGTAAGCTGGCGCGCCCTAACGTAACCGCGCCGAAATCCCCACTGTAGGGTTCCTACAAATCACCCTGGACAAAGTTCGTACGGATCTCCATCCGCGTGTCGGAGTTCTACAGGGCATGGTGGATTTTGTGCTTGTACTCGTCGCTCCGGGCCAAGGTGCCCAATCGCCAGGCTTCCTGACTCCATGGCTTGAGTTGCCCGGTCTGGCCGACAGGCTCGGCTCGTGGTCCGAGGTCGCCGGGGTCGATCTGATCGCCCAGGGCACGACCGCCGGGGCCGACGAGATCCGCGACACCGCCGTCGCCCAGCCGCTGCTCGTGGCCGCCGCGCTGGCCTCCGCCGAGGCGCTCGGCGCGACCCCCGACGTGGTGGCCGGGCACAGCGTCGGCGAGTTCGCCGCCGCGGCGCTGGCCGGGGTGCTCACCCCCGAGCAGGCGCTCTCCCTGATCCGCGAGCGCGCCCAGGCCATGGCCAAGGCCGCCGCCATCACCGAGACCGGCATGACGGCCGTGCTCGGCGGCGTCGAGGAGGAGGTTCTCGCCTCGATCGAGAGGCACGGGCTCACCGCCGCCAACATCAACGGCGCCGGGCAGATCGTGGCCGGCGGCACCATCGAGCAGCTGGCCGCGTTCAAGGC
>NZ_SMKO01000107.1 GCF_004348685.1 Nonomuraea deserti
GTGTGCGGCGGGCACGGACAGGAGGGCAGCCAGATGCGCCGCGAACCCGCCGTCCCCGCCCGCCGCCTCGAACGCCCGGACCGCCTCGCCCAGCCGCCCTGTCTCCAGCAGCGCGCACGCGAGGTTGTGCTGTGCCCGTACGGCCTCGTCCGTATACCGGGGGTCGTTCTCGGCCAGGATCCGGAACCTCGCCGCCGCCTCCTGCGCGGGCTTGAGCGCGGCACCCGCCTCGCCCGCCAGCAGCAGGCAGGCTCCCAGGTCGAACAGCGCTTCCGCCCGTCCGGCCGCCTCTTCGTACGGGGGAGCGACCGCGTGAATCTCCACGGCCTCCGCGGCCGCGGCGACGGCCTCGCCCACTCGTCCCGCGGCCGCCAGCCGGCCCGACAGCATGGACAGCGCCTCCGCCAGGGCGGTCCGCTCACCTCGTGCCCGGTGACGGTGCACGGCCAGTTCGCTGAGCGTCACGTCGAGGGCCCGCAGGCCGAGCCGGTCCCGCCCGGTCCGTACCGGTAATGCGGCCATGACCTCCGGTTCGGCGGGAAACAGCCCGATTACGGCGTTGACCAGGTCGCCGAGCCGCGTGCCTGGATGGGTCACGGCCTCTTCGACCAGGCTGCCGGCCCTGGCCGTGACGAGCGTCCGCAGCGCCGACCTGACCCGCTCCCCACCCGCGCACATCCGCAGGACGTCCAGCATCCGTACGAGATGCCGGACCGTGCGGCCGTCGAGGTCGTGCACGGCGAGCACGAGCGATTCCAGGCCCTCCGTGCCGGACAGGAGCTGTTCGGCCACGAGGTCAGGGCCTGGCGGGACGAGCCGTTCGCCGCCGGGGAGGATGCGGCGGAGCCAGGCGGCCATGTCCTGGAGGCGGCCGTCGAGCCCGGGTCCGCTGGACGCGGCGTCGCGCAGTCCCGGCACGGCCGGGAGCAGGCCGGGCAGTTCGGCGGGCGTGGGCGCGGTGAGCGTGACCACCGCCATGGCCTGGCGCGAGGTCACGTCGTCCACCGCCATGGCCTGGCGCGCCATCATGTCGTCCACCGCCACTGCCGGGCGCGCCGTCACGTCGTCCACCCGCTGGTGACCTGTGGGCCAGGCCAGTGCCCACTCGGCCAGTTCCCGCGCGACGAACCGCTCCAGGAGCCCGCCGCGCGCGTGCCCGCCCTCGTCGCGCAGGCGCATCAGGGCGGCCAGGTGGACGTGGAGCGGCAGGCCGTACTCGGGGTCGTCGAGATGGGGCGGGGCGGGCAGCGCGGCCCGGCTGGGGGCGAACGCCTTCATGGCGGCGCGGGCGTGCTCCGTCCGCTCGGGCAGGGTGAGCGGGCTGGTGTTGAGCTGGATCGTCGTGGTGTTCAGCCGCCGCAGCCAGCCGCCCGCCGCCGTGTCGAGGCGCCGCCACCACCCGGGCTCGCCCGGCTCGCGGGCCACGAGCAGGAGCCGTACGCGGGGATTGCGGCCGTGCTTGGCCAGCCGCCGGATCAGCTCGCCCACCACGGGAACGGAGGGTTCGGGATGCTCGACGACGAGCAACGTCGGCCGGACGGCGTCCAGCGCGGCGCTTGCCCCTCCGTCCACCGCCGCGCGGCCGGCATCCACCTCCGGCCCGGGGCCCACGTCCGGCCCGGAGTCCCTGTCCAGCCTGGGGTCAGCGTCGGGCTCGGGGGCCAGGTCGTAGAGGGTGTCCAGGGGGAGGAGGCCGGCGTCCCAGCCGGACCCCGCCAGCTCCACGCACAGTTCGCCCGCCAGCCGGGACTTGCCGGTTCCCGCGCGGCCGGTCAGGACCGCGATCGACAGCGCGGCCGGTTCGGCGGCCCAGGCGCGCAGCCGGGCCAGCTCTTCCTCCCGCCCCAGGAACGGCACGACGGCGTGACGGGCGGGCAGCAGCGTCCAGTCGGGGCCGTCCGGCGGCGGGTCGTCCCGGGCGGGCGCCAGCAGGTCCGCGAGTGGTACGGAGGGTTCGTCGCCGGTCACGGTCTCGAGCCGGCCGGGTGGCACGCCGGCCAGCTCGCGGAAACGCGCGTCGCTCAGCAGCGCGGTCACCGGTACGGCGTCCAGCCGCGGAGCGGTTCCCGAGGTGATCACGCCGATGATCTGGCCGGCCGGTTCGGCGAGCAGGGCGGCGCCCGGCATGCCGCCCCAGAGCGAGCCCGGCACGGCGTGGCTCCCGGGGTTTCCCACGGAGACCGTCAGCGCCTTCGCCGCCGCGTCGACCGGGGCGTCGACCAGGCCGGCCAGCGTCTCGGCGTCGCGGAACCCGGCGCGCTGCCCCGCCCGCGGGAACCCTCTGGCCAGGCACCGTACGCCGGGCGCGGCGGCCCTGGCCCAGCGCACGTGTTCGATGCCGGGCAGTTCGGCCCATGGGGCGCCGGGCACCCGCAGCAGCACCGCGCTCGCCGCGCCGCGTCCGCGCCACACCTGCTCGGCCGCGATCCACCGGGCCGACCAGGGCGCGCGCACCTGGCACGGCGTATCGGGCCCGACCACCTGGCCGGAGGCCAGCACCAGGTCGGCGCCGATCACGTATCCAGATCCGGTCACGCCGACGAGGTCGTCGTGACCGGAGTAGACCTCGACGACCCGTTCGAGCGCGAGGCGGTGTGGTGGCGTGTCCATGGGTCCGCCCATTTAGGTACGTCGCGACGTGTCGTCCCCCCGACGAGCCTGTGATCCAACTATCGCACTATGGCTGGAAAATTTCCGCTCTTGTCATGCCTTCGCGGATGTGCGCCCACGCCGCCGGCCACCGGGCGGACCGTTCCGGAACAGCGACCGCTGCAACCGCACCGGGCAGCTCGTGGGCGTCACAGGCTTTCCCGCAGCGCCTTCACGAGTGCCTCCGTGGCCGGTGGGTGGGGTGGTTCGCCGTAGACGGCGGCGTACACGTGCCGGGTCGAACCGGGCACCTCGGCCACGTGCACGCCGGGGTGGCGGTGGGCGGTGAGCGCCAGCCCGGGCAGCAGGGTCAGGCCCAGCCCTGCCGCCACGAGGGCCTGCACGGCCACGATGTCGTCGCTGGTGAACGAGATGCGCGGCGTGAATCCCGCCTTGTCGCAGATGTCCAGCAGGTGGCTGCGGCACCGGTCGCAGCCCGCGATCCAGGGTGAGCCGGCATGCTCGGCCAGCCCGCCGTGCAGACCCCCGGCCGGCGTGCTGGACACCAGGTAGCTGAGGTCGTCGAAGAGGTGGATCATGTGGAGGCCGTTGCCCTCCGGCGCGGTGTCGTCGTACCGGAACATCACCGCCACGTCCGCCCGGCCCGCCCGCAGCAGCCTGAGCGCCTCCGGCGGCTCGGTCTCCGTGAGCTCCAGGCGCAGCCCGGGGTGGGCGGCGGCGAGCAGGCCGGCCGCCTTCGGGATGAACGTGCCCAGCGCGGAGGGGAAGGCGGCCAGCCTCACGCGGCCGGTACGCAGCCCGACGTGGGCGGCCAGTTCCTCGGACGTGGCGTCGAGGCGGCCGATGATCTCGGCGGCGCGTTCGGCGAGCAGCCGGCCGGCGTCCGTGAGCCGGATGCCGCGCCCGGCGCGCTGGATGAGCTTGGCCCCGGTCTCCGCCTCCAGCTTGGCCAGGTGATGGCTGACCGAGGGCTGGGAGTAGTGGAGCTCTTTGGCGGCCGCGGTCAGCGAACCCGTGCGGGCGACCGCGAGCAGGACGTGGAGCCGGGTGACGTCGAGCATTCATCAATCGTATCTATCGATGGACCAGAAGACTTCTGTTGGACCTATCGATCCATGTGGGACACGGTAGAAGGGAAGGCGAACTTCCAGGGAGAACCTCATGCGCACCGTCACCGTCGTCCGTCCGGGGCTGGGTCCGATCGTGTCCGGCATCTCCGAGATCGTGGCACGCGAGTCAGCGCCCCGCGACACCGCGCACGCCGTCGCCGATCTGCTCCGCGACGGCCTCCCCGGGCTCGACATCCTCACGCCGGAGGAGCGCGCGGGCTCATCCGACGGGTACGTGTCCCACGTGCTGCACGCCCAGGAGGACTTCTCGGTGGTGGCGGTCGTGTGGCGGCCCGGCCAGTTCACGGTGATCCACGACCATGTGGCGTGGTGCACGTTCGGCATTCTCAGCGGCATCGAGAACGAGACCCTCTACCGCGACATGGGTGACCATCTGGTGGAGATCGGGCGCGCGGCCAACCGTCCTGGCGAGGTCAGCGGGTTCGCGCCGCCCGGTGACATCCACATGGTGCGCAACACCAGCCAGGAGGTCGGGGTGTCCCTCCACGTGTACGGCGCCGACGTGAGCCGGCTCGGCAGCAGCGTGCGCCGGGTCTACGCCCTGCCCGTCAGATAGGGCCCCTTGGGCCCGGCCGTCCTGGCGCCCATGACGGCCGGGCGGGGCCGCCCATGCGGGACTCGTACCACATAGGGCCCGGACCGGCGGAAAGGCGGCAAATCTTTCGCGGCCGGCCCTGGCGCGCTCAAGATAGGAAAGGGAATTTGCGCAACATCTATTGCGCAAATTTCCTTTTGCTTCTACGGTGGAGCCATGGCCGCCGACAAGGACCACCGCGTCAAGGACATCGACACGCTCAAAGCGCTGGGTCACCCGCTGCGCATCAAGCTCTACCGCGCGCTCTACATGGCGGGCACCGCGACGGCATCCCAACTGGCCGACAAGGTCGGCGAGGCCGTGTCACTGGTCAGCTACCACCTGCGAAAGCTGTCCGCGCACGGCATCATCGTGGAGGCCGAGCCGGGCAGCGGCGACGCCAGGGAGCGGTGGTGGCGGCCGGTCTCCACCGTGGTCAGCACCAGAGACGAGGACTGGCGCGACGCGCCCGAGCGGGCCGCCGTCCACACCGCCGTGTCCCGCGTCTACGTCCGCCAGCGGACCGAGATGTACGAGGAATACCTCGACACCAAGCCGGCCTGGACCGACGACTGGCGTGGCGCGGCCTTCAGCTCCGAATTCCTGCTGTCGCTCACGGCCGAGGAACTGCATGACCTCAGCCGTGAGCTCGGCGAGCTGGTCGCGAAGTGGCGGGAACGCGGCGCGGCGGCCCGCGAGGCGGGCGCCACACAGGGCCGCGAAAACGTCGCCCTGCACGTCAACGGCTTCCCGTTCCGCGTCTGAAGCGGACCCCCGTTCCGCGCCTGAAGCGAATCCCCGCTCCGCGCCTGAAGCGAACCCCCGTTCCGCGCCTGAAGCGAACCCCCGCTCCGCGCCTGAAGCGAACCCCCGTTCCGCGCCTGAAGCGAACCCCCGTTCCGCGCCTGAAGCGAACCCCCGCTCCGCGCCTGAAGCGAACCCCCGCTCCGCGCCTGAAGCGAACCCCCGCTCCGCGCCTGAAGCGAATCCCCGCTCCGCGTCCGAGGCGGACCCCAGGAGGGCTGATGAACACCGACTTGTTCCTGTACGTCGAGCGCGTGCGGGCCTTCGAGCTGCGCGCGGAGGCGGAGCGCAGCCGCCTGGCCAGGACACCCGTCCGTGCCGTCCGCCGCTGGGAGGTCCGGCTGGGCTGGGCGCTGATCGAGATGGGCCTGCGGCTCGTGCACCGCCGTCCCGCGCACTACTGACCGGCGGCGGGCGGTCCACGGGGTCAGGGCAGGTCGCCGGCGTTGTCGACGATGCCGGCGCCGAGCACCGACATCCCGACGGCCTCGCCGTCGTCAACGACTTTCACGCCCATATAGCGGTAGTCGCCGGAGTCGAGGATGTAGACGGCCTTGCCGTGAGGGCCCGCGTCGAAGACCACGCCGACGCCTGCGCGGCCGTCCATGTCGGTGACGTACTCCTCGACGGAGACGTGCGGGAGCTTGGCCAGCGCCCGGTACATCGCGGCTCGCGTGTCCGGCGGGATGATCGGCCCGAACTTCATGTACCACCCGATCGCCCCGAACACCTTGACGTCGGCGGCGATCTCGGCGGGACACTCGGGCCCGCACACCGACAGCGGCGTGAGTGGCCTTTCCAGCCCGCGGAAATGCTCCAGCAGGGCGTCAGGGTCGGTGGGCAGCGCCTCCACCTCCCGCTGGGTGCGGGTGACGTTGGTCGGCCCCTTCTCCGGGGCCCCCACCTTGAGCTCACCGCCTTCCTGGCGCAACGCCGACCTGCCCCCGTCCATCCGGCTCCATTGTTCGGAGGACGGCAGGTCGCTGCCCATGTGCTGCGACTCCTTCAGGTAGAACCACTGGTCGGGCCTGATCTCCTTGGCGGCGGATCGGCCGGCCACCAGCGCGGCCCGCTCCAGCACCGTCTTCGTCGCAGCCGGCCGCGTCGTCGTCGCGACCGGCGGCTGAACGTCCGCGCCCCCCGGGACGGCGACAGCCGTCGCGGCGGCGGCCAGCGCGCACGCCCCGGCGGGGTGCCCGCCCGCGTCGCCACGCCGCCTCCCTGGCCGAGGAGCTGGCCGGCGCCCTGGCCGAGCCGGGGCCGGGCGTCGTGGTCCTGCACGCCCGGCCCCGCATGTTCGCCCCGACCTAGGAGCGACCGGCGAGCACCCCTCCTAGACGCCGAGCGCCGACGGGAGGCTCAGCTCGTGCAGGAACAGCGCCTCCGTGGTGGCGACGCGGCGGAGCTCCTCCAGGTCGACCCGCTCGTTGGGCGCGTGGATGGCGGCGTCCTCGTCCTCGGCGCCGAACAGCAGGATCTCCGCCGCGGGGAACTGCTTCAGCAAGGTGTTGACCAGCGGGATCGACCCGCCCGCGCCCACGTCGCGCGGCGGGCGGCCGAAGGCGCGCTCCATCGCCCGGTTGAGCGCCGACCTGGCCTTGCCGCCCGAGTCGGCCTGGAAGCCGGAGCCCACGACGACGTCGCCGAACGCCACCCGCACGCCCCACGGCGCCACCTGCCGCAGGAACTCCGTCACCGCGTTGACCGTCGTCTTCGGGTCGCCGGCCGGCGGGATGCGAACCGTCACCCTGGCCCTGGCGACCGGCTGCACGGCGTTGACCGCGCCCGACACCGTCGGCACGTCCATGCCGGTCACGGTGATCGAGTAGGACGACCACAGGCGGTCGGCCAGCGAGCCGGAGCCCACCAGCGAGACCCCGTCGAGCACGCCGGCCGTCTGCCTGAACTCCTCCTCCGACGGCCCCTGGCCGAAGAAGTTGCCCCTGGGCAGGCCCGGCACCCGCACCTCGCCGTTGTCGCCGTGCAGCGCGGTCAGCATGCGCATCAGGGCCGCCAGCGCGTCGGGGGCGGCGCCGCCGAACGATCCGCTGTGCAGGGACTCGCGCAGCGTGCGGACCTCGACGGTGAAGGCGGCCATGCCGCGCAGCGACGTCGTGACCGAGGCGTCGCCCACGCGCGGGTTGCCGGTGTCGGCCACCACGATGGCGTCGGCGCGCAGCAGCTCGGGGTTCTGCTCGACGAACGCCTCCAGACGCTCGCCCGCGTATTCCTCCTGGCCCTCGATGAGGACCTTGATGCCCACCGGGAACCGGCCCTGGAAGGCGCGCAGGGCGGTGACGTGCGAGATGACGCCGGACTTGTCGTCGGCGCAGCCGCGCCCGTACAGCCGGCCGTCGATCAGGGTCGGCTCGAACGGCGGGGTGCGCCACGCGGCCAGGTCGCCGGCGGGCTGCACGTCGTAGTGCGCGTAGAGCAGGACGGTGGGCGCGCCGGGCGGCGCGGGCGCCTCGCCGTAGACCGCGGGGAAGCTCCCCTCCACCTGCACCTGCTGGACGCGCGGCAGACCGGCGGAACGCAGCAGTTCCTCCGTCAGCGCGGCGGCGGCGCGCACCGGCTCCTCCGGATGCCCGGGAAAGGCCACGGAAGGGATGGCGGCGAGCCGCTTGAGCTCCTCGACGCCTTGGGGCATCGCGGCGGCGACAGCGCTTTCGATCTGGTCAGGAGTCACGGACGGTTCCCCCGGGGGTCGTTCTCACGAAGATTTCTCGAACAGTTCTACAGGGTGACAGGCGCTTTGCCGTCATGGGAGGAGGATACGAGGTTCCGCGACGCGGAAACCGTGCGAAGCCGCCCCGGCAGGTGTACGGATTTCGTTGCTGTTACAGAGCGCTTCTGCGGATCTCGATTTTCTTGCATAGTGTCGCGACCGATTCGCTTGGCAAGTCACAAGGGAACAGGCAAACTGTGGGAAGTCAGACACGAGGGAAGATAGCCATGACGCAGCCGGAAAACGACGTCCTCAAGGCCGCGGAAGACCACCTGTGGTTGCACTTCACCAGGCACAGCTCCTACCAGCAGGCCGAGATCCCGACCATCGTGCGCGGTGAGGGCTCCTACATCTACGACATCCACGGCAAGCGCTATCTCGACGGTCTGGCCGGGCTTTTCGTGGTCCAGGCCGGGCACGGGCGACAGGAGCTCGCCGAGGCCGCCGCCAAGCAGGCCCAGGAGCTCGCGTTCTTCCCGCTGTGGTCCTACGCCCACCCCAAGGCGGCGGAACTGGCCCAGCGCCTGGCCTCCTACACCCCCGGCGAGCTCGACCGCGTCTTCTTCACCACCGGGGGCGGCGAAGCGGTTGAATCGGCATGGAAGCTGGCCAAGCAGTATTTCAAGCTCGTCGGCAAGCCGCTCAAGCACAAGGTCATCAGCCGCCAGATCGCCTACCACGGCACCCCGCAGGGTGCCCTGGCGATCACCGGCATCCCGGCGTTCAAGGAGATGTTCGAGCCGCTCGTGCCCGGCTCCATCAGGGTGCCCAACACCAATCACTACCGCGCCGACGAGATCACCGGCGTCAAGGGCATGAGCCCCGAGGAGTACGGCTTCTGGGCCGCCGAGCGCGTGGCCCGCGCCATCGAGATGGAGGGCCCCGACACGGTGGCCGCCGTCTTCGCCGAGCCCGTGCAGAACGCCGGCGGCTGCTTCCCTCCGGCCCCCGGCTACTTCCAGCGCCTGCGCGAGATCTGCGACGAGTACGACGTGCTGCTCGTCTCCGACGAGGTCATCTGCGCGTTCGGCCGGCTCGGCACCATGTTCGGCGGCCAGAAGTTCGACTACGTGCCTGACATCATCACCTGCGCCAAGGGCCTGACCAGCGGCTACTCGCCCATCGGTGCCATGATCGCGCACGAGCGGCTGTTCGAGCCGTTCAAGGACGGCGACACCATGTTCGCGCACGGCTACACCTTCGGCGGCCACCCCGTCTCCGCCGCCGTCGCGCTGGCCAACCTCGACATCTTCGAGCGCGAAGACCTGCTCGGCCACGTCACCAGGAACGAGCCGCTGTTCAAGGAGACCCTCGACGGGCTGCGCGACCTCCCGATCGTCGGCGACGTGCGCGGCTCCGGCTACTTCTGGGGCATCGAACTGGTCAAGGACAAGACCACCAAGGAGACGTTCGACGCCGAGGAGTCGGAGCGGCTGCTGCGCGGCTTCCTGTCCAAGGCGCTGTACGAGGCGGGCCTCTACTGCCGCGCGGACGACCGCGGCGACCCCGTCATCCAGCTGGCGCCCCCGCTGATCGCCGGACCCGAGGAGTTCGCCGAGATCGGGTCCATCCTCCGCAACGTGCTCACCGAAGCATGGGCGCGCCTCTAGGGGCCGCTCGTCGTAACACCATCCGGTACGACGGCGTGCCGGCGCGCGAAAGGATCCACGGATGAAGATCGGCGTTCCCGCCGAGGTCAAGAACCACGAATACCGGGTCGCGGCGACCCCCGCGGGCGTTCACGAACTCGTGCGCAACGGCCACGACGTCACCGTCCAGCGGGGCGCGGGTCTGGGCTCGTCCATCACGGACGAGGAGTATCTGGCAGCGGGCGCCAAGATCGTCGACAGCGCCGACGCGGTGTGGGGCGAGGCCGGCCTGGTGCTCAAGGTGAAGGAGCCGGTCGCCGAGGAGTACCACCGGCTGCGCGAGGGGCTGGTGTTGTTCACGTACCTGCACCTGGCCGCCTCGCGCCCGTGCACCGACGCCCTGCTCAAGGCGAGGACCACCGGCATCGCGTACGAGACGGTGCAGGTCGGCGGGGCGCTGCCGCTGCTCGCCCCGATGTCCGAGGTCGCCGGCCGCCTCGCGCCGCAGGTGGGCGCGTACAACCTGATGCGCTTCAACGGCGGCCGCGGCGTCCTGCCGGGCGGCGTGCCCGGCGTGGCTCCGGCCAAGGTGGTCGTGATCGGCGGCGGCGTGTCGGGGCTGAACGCCGCGCAGATCGCCGTCGGCATGGGCGCCGACGTGACCGTGCTCGACACCAACGTCGACCGGCTGCGCTTCATCGACGCCGTCTACCAGGGCCGGCTCAAGACGCTGGTCTCGACGTCGTACGCGATCGAGCGGGAGGTCCTGCGGGCCGACCTGGTCATCGGCGCGGTGCTGATCCCGGGCGCCAAGGCCCCGACGCTGGTCTCCAACGACCTCGTGTCCCGCATGAAACCGGGCTCGGTGCTCGTCGACATCGCCATCGACCAGGGCGGCTGCTTCGAGGACTCGCGCCCGACCACGCACGCCGAGCCCACCTACACGGTGCACGAATCGGTCTTCTACTGCGTGGCCAACATGCCGGGCTCCGTCGCCAACACCTCCACCTACGCCCTCACCAACGCGACCCTCCCGTACGCGGTCAAGCTGGCGAACATGGGCTGGCGGGAGGCCGTCGAGACCGACGCGGGGCTCGCGGGCGGGCTCAACACGCACGACGGCCGGCTGACGAACCAGCCGGTCGCCGAGGCGCTCGGGCTGGCGTACACGCCGGTGACCGAACTCGTCTAGTCGTCCACTAGTCGTCCACGCGGTACGTCGTGCTCCGCACGATCTCCTCGGGGGTGAGCTGCTCCCTGGCGGTCGTCACGGCCCAGCGGTGGCCGAAGGGGTAGCGCAGCACGCCGTACCGCTCGCCCCAGAACATCTCGCCCACCGGCATCTCCACCTCGGCGCCCGCGCCGATCGCCCGCTCGGCCACCGCGTCGGGGTCGTCGACCTCCAGCAGGATCAGCACGGGGCTGCCGCCCAGCGTCGGCGGGGCCGGCGCGCCGAACGCCGGCGTCTCCTCGCTGACCAGCAGCCGTCCGGCGCCGAGCTGGAGTTCGACGAAGAGGATCGTCCCGTCGGACAGCGTGTTGCGGAACACCTCGACCGCGCCCAGGCCCTCCCGGTAGAACCCGATCGCCGCATCCGCGTCGCGCACGAACAGGTGTGGGCACAACCCTTGCGGCCGTAGCGACGTCATGTGATCAGCCCTGCCTCTTTCGCGGCCGTCACCAGGCGGGTCATCAGCTCGGCCTCGTCCCGTGCGGCCCGCTCACCCTGCGGGGTCAGTTTGTAGTAGCGCCTTCTGGCGTCGTGGGGGGCGGCCGGGTCACCGGCGTCGAACTCCTCCACCAGCCCGTCGGCCACCAGCCGGTTGATGGTCCGGTAGAGCGTGCCGGGCCCCAGCCTGACCGCGCCGCCGCTGATCTCCTCGACGAACCGCATCACCGCGTAGCCGTGCTTGCGGCCGCTGGCCAGGGCCAGGAGCACGTGGAACCCGGCGGCGGTGAGCATGATTGACACCATAGCACCACTCTGGTTATATCCAATATGGATATACCTTGGGAGGTACGATGCCACTCTCCGTCAGCCAGGTCACCCTCTACGTCGACGACCAGCAGCGCGCGGTCGACTTCTGGACCGGCAAGATGGGTTTCACGGTCACCACCGACATGCCCTACGGCGACGACCGCTGGATCGAGGTCGAGCCGCCCGACGGGGGTGCCCGGCTGGTCCTCATCAAGGCCGACCCCGACTGGCCCGCGCCGGTCACGGGCATGCCCCACTACGTGTTGTTCCAGGCCGACGACATCGTCAGGACGCACGAGGAGCTCGTGGCGCGCGGCGTCGAGTTCGTCCACGAGCCGCAGCACCAGCCGTGGGGCTGGTCGGCCGTCTTCAAGGACGACGAAGGCCACCAGTTCCACCTCGGCCAGCGCTGACCACCGCACCCGGGCCCACCTCGGCCGGCGCTGAGGCTCCGGGTCGCCCGGCCGGCGCTGAGGCTCCGGGTCGCCCGGCCGGCGCTGAGGCTCCGGGTCGCCCGGCCGGCGCTGAGCACCCGGGTCGCCCGGCCGGTCAGCGCACCCCCAACCGCCGGCGCAGGTCGCGCGCGGTGGCCAGGACGTGCCGGAGCTCGCCCGGGCCCGGCCACGGCGCGCTGCCGGGACGCAGCAGCGTGCCGCGCACCGACGCCAGATGCTCGATCGCGCTCACGTGCACCCCGCTCCGCTCCACCAGCCACCCGACCACCTCGGAATGGTCGTGCAGCGGCCTGGTCACCACATCCCACGTGCCGAGCACCTCCGCCAGGTCCGCCACGTCCAGCGGCACTCCGCCCCTGCGCCCGGTCGCGGCGGCGGCCAGCTCCGCCCGCGCCGTCAGCTCCGGCTCGGCGGACCGGCCCCAGGCCGGCGGCGGCGGATCGGACAGCCACTCGCGCGCCTCGCCGTGCTCTCCCGCCACCGACAGCAGCCCGCCCAGCTCGACCGCGGCCTCGTGGTGCCCGGCCAGCGCCGCCTGCCTGAACCAGTGCTGCCCGCCCGCCAGGTCGCCGAACTCGGCGATGAGCAGCAGCGCGTAGTCGTAGGCCGACTCGGGGTCGCCGCCGGCCGCCGCCCGGCCGAACCAGTGGCTGGCCGCCGCGTTGTCGCCCAGCTCCACGCAGACGAACCCGGCCATCCGCTGGTCCTCGACCCGCCCTGCGCCGGCCGCGCGCTCGAACCAGGCGCGGGCCGTACGCAGGTCGCCCCTGGACAGCGCGAGACCGCCGAGCCGGGACGAGGCGCCGGCGTGCTCGTACTTGGCGGCCAGCCGGTAGTAGCCCTCCGCCCCCTCGGGGTCGCGGCTGGCGTGCAGGTAAAGACCCATGCAGTGCGCCGACTCGGCGTGGCCTCCCCCGGCCCCGCGCTCCCACCAGTGCACGGTCTCCTCGTCGTCGCCCGCGGAGTAGGCCAGGAACCCCAGGTCGTGCGCCGAGGCCACGTCGCCGTCGGCGGCCGCCTGGCGGTGCCATTCGCGGGCGGCCGCCAGCTCGCCCGAGTCCTCGCACAGCAGGGCGAGCCTGCGGGCGGCCGCCCTCGACCCGTTGCGCGCCGCGGCCTCGAACCAGCCCCTGGCGGCATCCGCGTCGCCGCGCTGTTCGAGCAGCAGCGTCGCCAGGTTGGCCGCGGCCTCGGCGTCGCCGGTGCTCGCGGCCAGCTCGTACCAGGAGACGGCCTCCTCCAGGCTGCCGTGCTTCTCGTGCCAGATGCCCAGGTTGTAGGCGCTGTCGACGTTGCCGCCCGCGGCGGCCCGCTCCCACCAGTGCTTGGCGGCCGCGCGGTCACCGTGCTGGGCGTAGAGCTTGCCGAGCCGGTGCGCGGCCTGCGCGTCGCCCGTCCGCGCCGCGGCCAGCAGCTCGTGCTCGTCTCCCACGCGTGGCGCCGGTACGGCCGGCGCCGTCACCTCTCCTTGCCAGGCCATGGCGACAGAGTGGCACGTGATCACGCGATCGCGAACCGTAATCGCCGACAAGTGCTCCAGGGTGAACGCCGGGCGCGGTCCCCCCGCGCGGCCGTGCAACGGTTTCCGCGGTCGATCCCTCTCGGAGGTGAAGAACGACGAAGGGCGAGAACTGTTGGAAGGCGATCCCCGTTTCGCGGAGTTCGTCGCCGAACGCGGCGACGCGCTGCTGCGCTACGGCTACGTACTGGCCGGCAACCCGCACGATGCGGCCGACCTGGTCCAGGAGGCGCTGCTGAAGCTGCGCGGCGCCTGGCATCGCTTGCGTCCGAAGGAGAACCCGGAGAGTTACGTGCGCACCACGATGGCCCGGCTGCACATCGCCGCCTGGCGGTTGCGCGGGCGTGAGCGGCTCGCCTGGGATCCCCCGGAACGCGAGCACCACGACGCGCTGCCCAGCGGCGACGAACGCACGATGAACGACATCGAGGAGACCCTGCGCAGGACGCTCAGCCATGCGGCGGAGCAGGCGCCCCACCACCCCGGCCCGCTGCCCGCGCGGCTCGAACGCGTCCACCGGAGAAGGAGGCGGCGGGCCCGTACGGTGCTCGCCGCCGCGGCCATCGTGCTGGTCGCGGGCGGGACCACGGCCGTGCTGCGCGGCGGCGACACCGTGACAGCCGTCCAGGGCGAGGCCGCCTCGCTGCCGAGCTCCGCGGCGCCGTCCGAGCACGTGGAGAAGGTCTGGCCGGAGGCCGTGCGGAAGGTCCCGGCGAAAGGTCCCGGCGGGGCGCCGTCGTCGACGGAAAGATCGTCTTCTCCCTCACCGAGGGTGGCGTCTACACCGTCCCCCTTGATGGCGGCACGGTCGAGCCGGTCGACGCGGGGGCGGACATGCATCTGCTGTCCTGGCCGTGGATCGGCACGCGGGGGTCGGGAGGCAACCCCCAAGGTACGTCTTTCGGCCGGATCCGGTACATGGAAACCGGCGAGACCAGGACGGCCGTCATCCATCCGGGCGAGACGCTGCGCCGTTGCGGTGTGACCATCTGCCTGGGCCAGACCGCGGAGGGCGAGCTCTTCTTCCGGCACCGGGACGGCTCGTCGCAGAAGGCCATCCCCGGTCGTGTGCACTCGGCCCCGCTGACCCAGGACCGCTTCTACATCTCGGCGTACGGCGCCCGGATGCCCGCCGGCGTGGGGCTGTACGACCTGGACACCGGCAAGTCCGGCTATCTGGGCATCCAGGGTGAGGGCAACTCCATCAGGTTGCCGTCCACGGACCGAACGGGCAGGCTCCTCAGTTACACGCTCAAGGACGATCTCTACCTCGTCGACCTGGCCAGGATCCGGTAGCCGGGCTCAGGAGAAGGTGAGGATCCCGGCGTACATGCCCATCCCGCAGACGTAGCGCAGGCTTCCCGGCCGTTGCGGCGGCAGGCGTACGGTGGCCGGCAGGGCGACGTCGCGGCCGTCGATCACGACGGTGTCCGTGCAGCCGTGCTCGGCCACCTTGAAGACGATCTCGACGGGCACGCCCGCGCGCGCCGAGACGATGGCCGGGCGGTAGCCGTCGCGGGTGGCCCAGACCGTGACGCTCTGGCCGCCCGGCCCGGTGACCGCCTGCGCGGGGTCGGGGGCGGGCAGCCAGCCGCCGAGGCTGATCCCCGAGCCGGCGGTCCAGAGCCCGGCGGCGATCGCGGCGACCCCGGCGAGCCTGGCCAGCCGGGTGCGGGAGACGCGCCGCAGCACGTAGCCGAGCAGCGCGAACGCCGGCGCCGTACCGATGACGAACCCCGCCATGGCCGCCGCCCCCGCCACCGGGGACCCGCTGGAGACCGCGACGAGTTCCACGCCGAGCGTCACGCCGCAGGGCACCAGGATGGTGGCCGCGCCCAGCAGCGGCGCCGTGTACCTCGACGGAGCCCGCGACGGCGGCGGAGCGCAGCCGGCGTGCCCGCGCCGCATGAGCCGGACCGCGAAGACGATCACCGTGACGCCGGCCACGACGAGCAGCACGGCCCGAGCCTGCGGCGGCAGGGTGACGGCCGAGCCGAGCAGCCCCAGCAGCGCGCCGGCGACCGTGTGGGAGGCCAGCCGGCCGGCCAGGAACCAGGCCACGAGCGCGGGATCACGCCCGTGGCGGCCGTCGGCCAGCCCCATGAGCAGCCCGCCCTGTGCGGCGGTGCACGAGGCGGTGCCGGCCACGAGCCCTGCGGCGACCCCACCGGCGAGCAGGGCGGCGGCGCTCACGCTCAGCGGGCGAGCGCGGAGCGGCCGGCGAACGTGCGGCGGAAGTCGGTGATGGACCGCATTCTTGTCCCCACTCTCTACAGAAGCCCGTACACGCAACGTAACCCGGCGTCCCGCATGCGGCGAGTGACAGTTGTCGCACCCACGGTGACGTTTGGATGAGGGCCGCGGGGCGATCACCGCGGCTTCGCGCCGGAGGAAAGGCCCCGGACCGCGCCGGCCGCGAGCACGGGAACGGCGGTCCGAGGCGCGGGTGACGCGCCGCGAACCGCCGCTTGAGCGATACGGGAATCGCCGGACTTCAGGCCGGGGGGCAAGTCACGATGCCCCGCCCTTGAGAACGGAGAGCTTCTCGAAGTATTCGTCGTCGCCCATCTCGCCGCGGGCGTACCGCTCGGCGAGAATCTGCTCCGCGGACGCGGTGGGCGACCCGGCAGGTCCGGCCGGCCCGGCCTGGTGAGCTTGCCGAGGGCCCCACCAGCCCTTGCGCCGGGCGGTGATGGCGAGCGCCACGACGCCGACCCAGAACAGGCCCCAGAACAGCGGGATGATCGGCCAGAACGCGGAGCCGCCCCAGTGGGGCGCCAGCAGTGCGATGGTGTTCATGTCTCCTCCTTGACGGTTGCCTCCAGAATCCGCCAAGGGGCAGTTCGGCGAATCACACGCCGGGTCCTGTTCCCGCTGCGCCCGAGGGAGTGCTCAGGGCGGGCCGCCCTACGCCCGCGGAGGTAGGTGCGGCGCCTCGCCTCGTCCGTTCGTCCGCGACCCGTGGAGGTAGGTGCGGCGCCTTCCGCGGTCCGCGAGCCGGGTCAGAACACGCAGAACTCGTTGCCCTCCGGGTCGGCCATGACCACCCAGTCGTCGCGGGTGGCCACCACCGTGGCGCCCAGCCCGGTGAGGCGGTCGATCTCGGCGTCGGGGTCGTCGGCGTCCAGGTCGAGGTGGAGCCGGTTCTTGACCACCTTGTGCTCCGGCACGTGCTGGAACCACAGCCGGGGTGGCCCGCCCTCGACCAGCACTGTCGGGTCGTCCTCCGGGTCGTCGACCCCGTTGGCGCGCAGCCGCGCGAGCTCGGCCTCGTCGTAGGGGGCCACCGCGTAGCCGTCGAGCGTCGCCGCCCAGAACCTCGCCAGGGAGGCCGGGTGCCGGCAGTCGACCACCACGTCACGCAGCTTGGCCATCGGGTTTCCTCGCTTCGATCAGGAACCTGGCGGAGTGGGCCACGAACGGCCCTTCGCTTTCGATCCGGTCGTGCAGCGCGCGCAACCTCTCCTGGTGGGCCTCGACCGAGAAGCCCGGCACGATCCAGATGACCTTGCGCAGGAAGTAGACGACCGCGCCGATGTCGCGGAACTCCATGCGCAACCGCTCGGACCGCAGATCGACCACCTCGAGCCCGGCGGCCTCGGCCTCCCGCCTGGCCTGCTCGACGCCGCGGGCCGAGCCGTCGAGCGGGCCGAGGAAGAATTCGGCGAGCTCGAACACGCTCCTGGGCCCGACCTGCTGGGAGAGGTAGGAGCCGCCGGGTCGCAGCACGCGCGCGATCTCCTCCCACCACGTCGTCACGGGGTGGCGGCTGGTCACCAGGTCGAAGACGCCGCTCACGAACGGCAGGCGCGGCCCGTCGTCGTCGGCCACCACCCGGGCGCCGCGCCGGCGCAGCCGGGAGGCGGCGAGCGCGAGGTTGGGCGGCCAGGACTCGGTGGCCACGGTCACCGGCGGCAGCGTGGGGACCCCGGCCAGGACCTCGCCGCCGCCTGTCTGGATGTCGAGCGCGGACCGGACCGTCGCCAGCCGCTCGCCGAGCAGCCGGGCATAGCCCCAGGACGGGCGCTCCTCGGTGGCCCGGCCGTCGAGCCAGGAGAAGTCCCAGCCGTCCACGGAGACGTCGGCCGCCTCCCGGATGAGGTCGTCGTACGTGCGCCGCATCCTCCGACCTTGTCAGGGGCCGTGCCCGTCGTTCAACCAGATTTCGTCACGTGAGGCGGCTGCGCACCGCCGCGCGGTCGATCCCGAGCTGGTCGATGACCTGCGCGGCGGGATCGGGATGCGCCTGCGCCAGCAGGCCGAGCGCCAGGTGCCGGGGCATCTGCGCCTCCCTCGTCTTCATCGTCGTGGCCTTGATGGCCTGGTTGAGCACGGCGCGGGCGCTGGAGGTGAGCGCGGTGTCGGGAATCCGCGGATGTTTGCGCGGCGACTTGGGCACGTCGCCGACCTCGAGGCCCAGCATGCGCAGGGCCGCCCGGTCGAGCTCGTCGAGCGCGGCGCGGGCGGCGGCGGTGTCGACGCCCAGTCCCCGCGCTGACTCGTCGTGGTGGAGGAGGCCGAGCAGCAGGTGCTCGGTGCCCATCCGGCGGTCGCCGCGGAGCCGGGCCTCCTCGAACGCGGCCTTGATGATCACTGTGACCGTGCTCTTCTGCCTGCCGAACATCGCCGGCCTCACTTCCCGTATTTGGCGTGCACCGACTGCCGCGACATGCCGAGCGCGTCGCCGATCTGCTCCCAGGTCCAGCCCTGCTCCCTGGCCAGCGCCACCGACGTCGCCTCGACCTGCTCGGCCAGCCGGTGCAGAGCGCCGACCGCCCGCAGGCCCATCGCCGGGTCTCCGGCCCTGATCCGCTCGGACAGCTCCGTAACATCCACGGTGTCAGGCTAGCTTGACAGCCCGAGAATTGTCAACCTAGCCTGACAGGCATGGAAGATGTGTTGATCGTGGGGGCCGGGCCCGTGGGGCTGATGCTCGCGTGCGAGCTGAGCCTGGCGGGAGCCCGCCCGATCGTGCTGGAGAAGAGGACCGAGCCGAGCGAGCTGCCCAGGGCCAACGGGCTCGGCGGCCAGATCGTCGACTTACTCGACCACCGGGGGCTGCTGGAACGTTTCAGCGCGGGCAGCCCGTTCGCGGGCCGGGCGCCGGGGTTCCCGTTCGGAGGGGTGCCGATGCGGTTCGACGGGCTCGACGACATCGCGCTGCGGCTGCTGCTGATCCAGCAGCCGCGGCTGGAGCGGCTGCTCGCCGAGCGGGCGCGGGAACTCGGGGTCGACATCAGGCGGGGGTGCGAGGTGCTGTCGCTCTCCCAGGACGAGGAAGGAGTGACGCTCGGCGTCTCCGGTGAAGGGATCGTCCGGGCGCGGTACGTGGTGGGCTGCGACGGCCCCCGGAGCCTCGTACGCGAGCGGGCCGGGATCGCCTTCCCCGGCACCACCGACGAGGAAGGGCTGATGATCGGCCATTTCAAGGCCGACATGAAGGTGTTCGAGTCCCTGGAGGGCGACGGCCTGGAGCCGGGCTGGACCGCGGGCCGCACGGCCGTGTGCTGCTCACCTCGCTCCACGACGGCGTGCTCGTCGCCGGCGTACGCGAGCGGGGCGGGCCCTCCGACGGGCCCGTGACGCTGGAGACCTTCCGCGCCGCCGTCCGCCGCGTGCTGGGCCGGGACGTGCCGCTCGGCGAGCCGATCTGGATGTCCTGCACGGCCGCGCAGGCCAGGCTGGCCGAGCGGTACCGGGCCGGCCGGGTGTTCCTGGCGGGGGACGCCGCCCACCTGTTCCCCGCGGGCGGGTCGGCGCTCAACGTCGGCATGACGGACGCGGCCAACCTCGGCTGGAAGCTGGCCGCCGCACTGCGCGGGCGGGCGCCCGCCCGGCTGCTCGACACGTACGAGGCCGAGCGGCGGCCGGTCGGTGAGCGCACGCTCCTGCAGACCCGCGCTCAGGCGGCGATCGACCGCGTGGAGGGCGAGGACGGAGCCGCGCTGCGCGAGCTGCTCGCCGAGGTGTTCGCGTTCGAGCAGCCGGCCCGCCACCTGGCCGGGCTGCTGCACGACGCCGGCGCTCGCTACGGGCCGGGGGAACATGCGCTGGTGGGCCGGTTCGTCCCCGACCTGGCCCTGGCGGACGGGCGCCGGGTTGCCGAGCTGATGCGGGCGGGCCGTCCCGTGCTCCTCGACCTGGGCGGTGGCGCGGGTGGGCTCGACGACGAGTGGATCGAGGTGGTGAGGGCGCGCTGCGACGACCCGCCCGCCGACGCGCTGCTGATCCGCCCAGACGGCTATGTGGCCTGGGCGGGTACGGCGGGCACAGCGGGCATGGCCGGAGCGGTGTCCACCTGGTTCACGTCCTAGGACGCTCCGGCCCGCGTCTCGGACGGACCCGTCAGGCCCAGCCGGGCTTCACCAGGCCCGACTCGTAGGCGATGACGACGAGCTGGGCGCGGTCGCGGGCGTGCAACTTCATCATGGCCCGGCTCACGTGCGTCTTGGCCGTGGCCGGCGACATGAACAGCTTGGCCGCGATCTCGTCGTTGGTCATGCCGGTGCCGACCAGGGCGAGCACCTCCCGCTCGCGCTCGGTGAGCTGGTCGAGCCCGTCGACGGCGATCGGGGCCTTGGCGCGGGTGGCGTATTCAGCGATCAGGCGGCGGGTCACGCTGGGCGACAGCAGCGCCTCGCCGGCCGCGACCACCCGGACGGCCTGGATCAGCTCGGCCGGCTCGGTGTCCTTGACCAGGAAGCCGCTGGCGCCGCCGCGCAGCGCCTCGAAGACGTACTCGTCCAGCTCGAACGTCGTCAGGATGATGATGTGCGGCCCCGGCGGCATCTGGCGGGTGGCGGTCAGCCCGTCGGTGCCCGGCATGCGGATGTCCATCAGCACGACGTCGGGCTGGTGCTCGCCCGCCAGCCGCACCGCCTCCGCGCCGTCGGTGGCCTCGGCCACCACGGTCATGTCGGGCTGGGCGTCGAGCAGCGCCTTGAAGCCCGCGCGTACCAGCGCCTGGTCGTCGGCCAGCAGCAACTTGATCATGGGGTCTCCTCAGGTAGGGGGAGCCGGGCCTCGACCTGGAAGCCGGCGCCCGACGGGCCTGCGACCAGCGTGCCGCCGAGGGCGGAGGCCCGCTCGCGCATGCCGGGGATGCCGTTGCCGCTGCCGGCCTCGGACAGGAGGGGAACGTCCGTCGCGCCCGTGTCGGCCACCGCGATGAGCAGCTCGTGCTCGGCGTACTCCAGGCGCACGGTGACGTCCGAGCCGGGGGCGTGCCGGGCGGCGTTGGTGAGCGACTCCTGCACGATCCGGTACGCGGCCCGCTCCACCTGCGACGGCAGCGGCCGGGAGCCGACGCGTTTGAGCGTCACCTTCACGCCGGAGCGCTGCACCAGCTCGTCGAGGCGGTCGAGCCCGGCGGTGGGGGCCCGGGGGGCGCCCTCGCGCAGGACGTTCAGCACCGAGCGCATCTCGCCGAGCACCTCCTTCGACGCCGTCTTGATGGTGGACAGGGCGGTCCTCGCCTGCTCGGGGTTGGCGTCGATGAGGTGCAGCGCGGTGGAGGCCTGGACGTGGATGAGGGAGATGTTGTGCGCGAGCACGTCGTGCAGCTCCTGCGCCATGGTCAGGCGCTCCTCGCTGGCCTGCCGCCTGGCCTCCTCCTCGGCCGTGCGCTCGCGTTCGGCCCGGCGTTCCCTGACGATCCTGACCAGCTCGGCCAGCACCATGAGCAACATGATGAAGGTCAGGATCCACACGCTGTGCAGCAGGTCGCGGTTGCCCATCAGCCAGGCGTAGGCGAGGAACGACACCAGCGTCGCCCCGGCCATGATCCAGGCCATCAGCCGCCTGCCCCGCGTGACCAGCAGGAACAGCAGGACGGCCGGGCTGATGAAGCTGGGGCCGTAGGCGTAGCCGCCGATCAGGAACAGGTCGTTGGCGGCCAGCGTGGCGGCGGTCGTGAGGAGCGGGAAACGCCGGTGCAGCAGGATCGCCAGCGGGCCGACCAGCAGCAGCCCGTAGGCATAGGGGTCGAGCGGCTCCCTGAAGAACCGCTGCCCATAGGACGCGCCCTTGGCGATCACGAACTGGGCGGCGGCCACGATCAGGGCGAGGTAGGGGTCGAATCCGTACTTCCTGCGCACGTCATACACGCTAGATCAACGCTTTGACCAGCGCATCATCCCTGTGTGTGAGGGGGCCCTACCACGACGGGCGTACCTGGGTCATCGTGGACACCATGCGCCGAGTGATCGTTCCCGCAGCAGCAGTCCTCGTCTCGCTCGTGCCGGCGGCGCCCGCGCCGGCACAGCCCCCGCAGAAGGTGCCGGTCGCGGAGGGGTACGGCGGCGCCGTGGCCACCGTCGACCTCGACGCCACCAAGGCCGCCGTCTCCGTGCTCAGGAAGGGCGGCAACGCCATGGACGCCGCCGTCGCCGCGGGCGCGGTGCTGGGCGTCACGGAGCCGTACTCGTCGGGCCTGGCCGGCGGCGGCTTCATGGTCTACTACGACGCCAGGAAGCGGAAGGTCTTCACGATCGACGGGCGCGAGACCGCGCCCAGGGCGATGACCGCGACCACGCTGGAGGGCATCCCGTTCGAGGAGGGAGTCACCAGCGGCCTGTCCGCCGGCGTGCCGGGCACGGTCGCGAACTGGGACCTCGCCCTGCGGAGGTTCGGGACGATGTCGCTCGGCAAGGCGCTGCGGCCCGCCATCGAGGTGGCGTCCAGGGGCTTCGTCGTCGACCAGACGTTCCACGACCAGACCGCCGCCAACGCCGGCCGCTTCAAGGACTTCACGTCCACCGCCGAGCTGTACCTTCCGAACGGCGCCCCGCCGCCCGTCGGCTCGATCTTCAGGAACCCGGAGCTCGCCGCCACGTACCGCGAACTGGCCAGGCGCGGCCCCCGCTGGTTGTACGGCGGGCAGCTCGGCAAGGAGATCGTGGCCACCGTCAAGCGCCCGCCGGTCACCCCCGGCAGCACCCGCAACGTCCGGCCCGGCCTGATGGAGCTGTCCGACCTGCGCGCCTACCGGGCGCTGCTGCGCGAGCCCACCAAGGTCTCCTACAGGGGCATGGACGTGTACGGCATGGCCCCGCCGTCCTCCGGCGGCTCCACGGTCGGGGAGGCGCTCAACATCCTGGAGGCCCTGCCCGAGGTCGGCCTGCACGAATACCTGGAGGCGTCCAGGCTGGCCTTCGCCGACCGCGGCGCGTACGTCGGCGACATCCCCGGCGTGCCGCTCGACCAGCTGCTGTCCGACGGCTTCGCCAAGGAGCGGGCCTGCCAGATCGGCGACACGGCGATGGCGCACCCGGCCGCTCCCGGCAGCCCTGACGGCTCGTACGAGCCGTGCCCTGAGCCGGCGGGCAGCGCCGCGCCGGTCGCGACGGAGGGCCCCGAAACCACCCATCTGGTCGTCGCGGACCGCTGGGGCAACGTGGTGGCCTACAACCTGACCATCGAGTCCACCGGCGGCAACGGCATTGTCGTGCCGGGGCGGGGTGTGCTGCTCAACAACGAGCTGACCGACTTCACGTTCGGCCCGGCGCCCGGCGACCCGAACCTGCCGGGCCCCGGCAAGCGGCCGCGCTCGTCGATGGCGCCGACGCTGGTGTTCGACCACGGCAGGCCGGTGCTGGCGGCGGGCTCGCCGGGCGGCTCGACCATCATCACGACCGTGCTGCAGATCCTGGTCAACCGGTACGAGTTCGGCATGAGCCTGCCGGACGCGCTGGCCGCGCCGCGCGCCACCCAGCGCAACACCGAGCAGACGCAGGCCGAGCAGGCGTTCCTGGCGGAGCATCGGGCCGAGCTGGAGGCCAAGGGGCACAGCTTCGCGCTCAACCCGGAGATCGGCGCCGCCACGGCGCTGGAGTTCCTCGGCAGGGGCCGCGTCCAGGCGGTGGCCGAGCCGGGCCGCCGGGGCGGCGGCAGCGCGATGGTCGTGCGGCCGGCTAGAAGATGAGCTGGTAAGCGCCGGGTTTCACCTTCCGCGTACGAGCCCAGTACTCGAAAGTGAAGCCCGGCCAGATCGTCCTGTTCACTCCGTGCTCGTCCAGGTACCAGGACCGGCAGCCGCCCGCGTTCCACACGAGCGGGTCGAGCCGCTCGCGCAACCTCCGGTCGAACGCCCGCTGCGCCTCCGGCCTGACGTCGAGGGCTCTGGCCCGGGTCCTGGACAGCAGGCGCAGGCAACCGATCACGTAGCGGACCTGCGACTCGATCATGAAGGCGACCGAGTTGTGCCCGAGGCCGGTGTTGGGGCCGAGCAGGAAGAACAGGTTGGGGAAGCCGGAGGTGGTGATGCCGTAGTAGGTCTGGATGCCGTGCTGCCAGGCTTCCTGGATCTTCACGCCGGCCCGGCCGACGATGTGCTGCTCGGCGAGCGAGTCCAGCACCCGGAAGCCGGTGCCGTAGATGATCGCGTCGGCGGGGTGCTCGTGGCCGGCGGCGTCCACGATCGAGTGCCGCCTGATCTCCGTGATCTCGTCGGTGACCAGCTTGACGTCGTCCCTCATCAGGGCCGGGTAGTAGTCGCTGGAGATCAGGATGCGCTTGCAGCCGATGAGGTAGTCGGGGGTGAGCCTGCGGCGCAGGTCGGGGTCGGGAACCTGGGCGGCCAGGTGCCTGAGCGCCAGCTTCTCGTGCGCCTTCATCAGGCGCGGGTCGACGGCGAATCCGAGCGCGCGCGACTCCAGGGCCCAGTAGAGGGCGGTGCGCAGCGTCCTGGCCACGCCGGGCAGGCGCAGCACGTCGCGCGCGCGGGGCGGGATCGCGAAGTCGGGTTTGGGGTGCAGCCAGGGCGCGGTGCGCTGGAAGACGGTGAGCTCGCGGGTGATGGGGGCGATCTGGGGGACGAACTGCACGGCGGAGGCGCCGGTGCCGATGACGGCGACCCGTTTGCCGGTCAGGTCGACGGAACGGTCCCAGGCTGCGGAGTGCATGGCCGGTCCGGCGAACGACTCGCGTCCCGGAATTTCGGGGTATTTGGGGATGTGCAGGGCGCCGATCGCGGAGACCACGGCGTTCGCGCGCAGCGTGCCGCCGTCGTCCGTGGTGACCGTCCAGTCGCGGCGGGCGTCGTCGTACTCGAGGGCGGTGACGTGCTTGCCGTACCGGATGTGGGGGGTCACGCCGTACCTGTCCGCGCATGACCGCAGATAGTCGTGGATCTCCCGCTGCGGCGCGAACATTCGCGACCAGTCCGGATTGAGGTCGAACGAGTAGGAGTACATGTGCGACGGCACGTCGCACGCGCATCCGGGATAGGCGTTGTCGCGCCAGGTGCCGCCGAGGTCGCCGGCCTTCTCCAGGATGACGAAGTCGTGGTGGCCGGCTTCTTTGAGCTTGATGGCCATGCAGACGCCGGCGAGGCCGGCGCCGACGATCACTATCCCAGCCATGTGACCTCCGCGGCGCGCCTATTGGACGGTAGGTCTAATGTACGGAGCGGCCGCCGATCGGGTCCAGGGTGAAACCCGTCACAGGAACGACGAAAACCCGCCACGGCCTCCGCGGCGGGTCATCCTTGCCGGATGCCTACTGGAGCAGGAGGAAGGCGACGACGCCGACGATCACGACCGCGGCGACGACGGCGATGATGGGAACGATGGGCGACTTCTTCGGCGGGACCGAGGCTTCCTGCTCGCGCCGCTGTGCGAACGCGCGGAACTGCTGGGTGTTGCCCGCCGGGTCGATATGCTGGTCAGACATGAGCAGCAGCTTAGCGTGAGCGCCTGTGACATTTGCGGAGTTTGGCGGGATCTGTAGGGGTGAAGCACGCCCTGCCCCACGGGCGGCCTGATTAGGGGACCACCCCACCCGGCGGATAGTTTTGAAGCATGCTGAGGACCCTGCTCTCCCCACGCATGCTGGGGCTGCACCTGCTGACCATCGGGGTCCTCATCGCGTTCATCCTGCTCGGCCGCTGGCAGCTCGGCGTCTTCCAGGACTCGGGGAAACCGCGCGCCTCCACCGATCCCGCGCCTGTCGCGGTCACCACGCTCGCCCGGGTCAGCCCTCAGCTGAACGGTGAGGCCGTCGGCCGCAGGGTCACGGCGGAGGGCGTCTATGACGCCGGCCGCCAGCTCCTGGTGGCCGACCGGCGGCCCGACGTCGACGCCCCCGGCGGCAACGTCTCCCGCGGCCACGGCTACTGGGTGCTCACGCCGCTCCGGCTCGACGACGGCACGCTGATGCCGGTGGTGCGCGGCTGGGTGAAGACGCCGGGCGACCCCGCGGTGGCGGCCGTGCCGGAGGGCCGGATCGCGCTGTCGGGGAGGTTGCGCCCGCAGCAGGGCACCGACAGCGTGCAGCGCCGCGGCGAGGGGCTGCCGGCCGGTCAAGTGCAGACGGTGTCCACGGGCGAACTGATCAACCTGTGGACGGGGCAGAAGGTGCGCGCCGGCTATGTCGTGGCGCAGCCGCCGTCGGGCTCGCTGGCGCAGGTCAAGGTCGATCCGCCCGTGGTCGGCGGCACGCTCACCTGGCGTAACCTCGCTTACGCCGCCAACTGGTGGATCTTTGCCGGATTCGCCGTTTTCATGTGGTTCCACTTCGTACGCGACGCCGTACGAGCGGATCGGGAACGTGGCAAGTCCCCTGAGATGGCTCTGGAAGGTTAAATCGTGGAATCGGCTCTGAAGCCCTTCCGGGTGCTGGCATACGTGGTCGGCGTCATGCTGCTGGTGTTGTGCGTCGGCATGGTGCTGCGCTACGGCTTCGACGAGGCGGCCATGTCGAAGATCATCGCCCCCATCCACGGCGGGCTCTACATGATCTATCTCGTCACCGTCATGAACCTGGGCATGAAGGCACGCTGGACGTGGCCGTACATGCTCGGGGTCATGCTGGGCGGCACGGTGCCGTTCTTGTCGTTCTACGTCGAGCGCAGGGTGACCCAGCGGGTGCAGGCGGCACTGACCGCGGCGGAGGCCTGAGGCCTCCGCCGGGCGGGCTCAGCGGCCGATGCCGCGCTTGCGCGCCCTCTTGAGGCGCTCGCGCTGCGACGGGTCGAGCATCAGGTAACCGATCACCGGAGCGGCGACCACGCCGAGGACAACCAGCAGGGTGACCAGGCCGGTGCCAAAGATCATCAGCGACAGCAGGACGGCGGCGCCTGCGCCGATGGCGTACTTCTGGACTGGCGACATCCTCAACATCCTCCGAACGCGGAGCGTGCGCCCCGCCTCTTCCACATTGTGCGTCGCCTGTCCAACGAGTGGGGGCGCCGTCGTTGTTCCGCTCGCGATGTATCGCAATCGTTGCCCACGCTTTCAGCCCCGTTGAGCCATGATCGCTTGCAGCTCCGAGCGGAGCTCGTCGGGGGTCGGACGGTCCTGCGGATGCCCCGCCAGCAGCCGTAACAGGACAGGAGCCAGCGTGCCCGCCCGCGTCAGCCGCGCGCCAGGAGCGGGAGGAAAGCCCTCGACCGCGGTGAAGAGCGTCGCGCCCAGCGACCACAGATCGGCCTCCTGGCTCTGGGCGCCCTCGGGGGCGGTGTAGGCGGGGAGCGTGCCCGCTCGCAGCAGCGGCAGGAGCCGCGCCCGCCCGCTGTCGTCGATCATGACGTTGCCCGGCTGCACCCCGCCGTGGAACTCGCCGACGGCCAGCAGGCGGTCGAGCAGGGCCAGCCCGAGCGCGGCCGCGCCCGCGGGCGGCAGCGGGCCCGAGGCGGCGATGACCGCGTCGAGCGGGCGGTCCACGGCCAGCCGGTCGAGCGTCTCGCGCACCACGTCCATCGGCGGCGCCCCCGCCGGGTGCAACATCGCCCTGACCAGGGACCTGAGCGGGTCGGCGCCCTCCGCGGGCATCTGGCCCGGCGGCCTGCCCTCGATCGCGAAGTGCAGCGTGGCGGCCATCGACCACAGGTCGGCGGACGGCAGCATGCTGAGGCTGGGAAAGCCGAACCCCGTGAGCACCGCCCGCCCCGTCGTGGTGAGCAGCACGTTTCCGGGATCGACCCGCCCGTGCACGATGCCCGCCTCGTGCGCGGTGGCCAGCGCCGACAGGACGCAGACCCCGACCCTCGCCGCCTGCGGGACGGGCAGCGGCCGGCGCGAGCGCACGGCCTGCTCCAGCGAGGCGCCCGAGACGAACTCCATCACCAGCCACGGCGTGCGGTCCTCGATCACGACGTCCAGCACCTGCACGATCGAGGCGTGCCGCAGCGTGGTGGCCCGGCGCGCCTCGTGCAGCGCGGCGTCGCGCAGCTCCGCGGGGACGCGCAGCCGCCTGACCGCGACGTCACGATGGTGCACCTCGTCGAAGGCCAGGAGGACGGACCCTGCGCCCAGGGGGTTGAGCAGCCGGTAGCGGCCGGCCAGCTTGCTGGTCTCACCCATCTCTAGGTGCACGATAGCGCCCGTGCGCACGCGTGGCCATCATGCGGGTTCGCCTGCCAGCCAGGCCCTGTGGGCGTCGTCGATCTTGCGCCAGAGCTTCTCCTTCTCCTGGGCGCTCACGTCGTCGAGTGGCAGCGCGAACACGTCCGCCAGGGCCGCGAAATAGTCGCGGGCCGTGTCCAGGGTGATCGTGTGCGCGACGGCCCCCACGCGGCGCAGCTCGAGCCCGCGCAGGAGGTCGACGCCGGAGCCGTCGCGTCGTTGGACGACAGCGACCCGGACGAACCCGGACGTCGGGGACGTCGTCAAATGGTCATGCATGCTGACGAAGGCCGACATGTCCGTGGGTACCGGATCAAAGTCCATACCTTCGAACGAACAACTCGGATCGTGGTCGAACCGCCACCCGCCGGGCGCGACCTCCGAGGGGCGCAACCCGTACGTGAAAGGGCCCTGCCGGTAGGAGCCGGCGACCAGCGGGATCGGCTCGTGCGGGCCGTCGCCGAGCCCGACGTCGGCCAGCCACTCGCCGCCCGGATTGCCGTCAGCCGGCAGGCCGCGCACGGTGAGCACCAGGTGGTTGCCGGTGACGCCGGGCTCGGCGCCGCGAATCTGGACGCCGCCGACATGCCGGGTCACGTCGTAGCCGAGCGCCCCGATCAGCTCGGAGAACGCGCCGTTGAGGTGGTAGCAGTAGCCGCCGCGGCCGCGGATGACGCGCTCGGCCGACTCGACGGGATCGACGGTGGTGGGGCGGCCCAGCCAAATCTCCAGGACCTCGTACGGGACCCGTTCGACGTGCGCGACGTGCAGCGCCCGCAGGTTATCGGCGCTGACGGGAGCGCCGAGCAGGCCGGGCAGGCCGAGGCGGCGCAGATATGCGGCGGTGTTCACCCGCCCAGTCTGCACCGGATGTGCACAACTTCAGCAGTGTCGTCTGCACAGGGCGCTTCTAGGCTTCCGTACGTGGCAGAGCAGCGGCGCATCCTCGTGGTCGAGGACGATGTGACGATCGCTTTGGCCGTCAGGAACAGGCTGGCGGCCGAGGGATTCGACGTCAGGGTGGCGGGCGACGGGCAGGACGCCCTCGTCCAGTACGGCAGGGCCGAACCCGATCTGGTGATCCTCGACCGGCTGCTGCCCGGTCTCGACGGATTAGAGGTGTGCCGCCGGATGCAGGCGGCCAGGCCGGTGCCTGTGCTCATGCTGACCGCGCTCGGCGACGAGACCGACGTGCTCGTCGGGCTCGGCGTCGGGGCCGACGACTACCTGGCCAAGCCGTTCAGCATGCGCGAGCTGGTCGCGAGGATCCACGCGCTGCTGCGCAGGGTCGAACGGGCCTCCCAGCTCGCCGTCGAGGACACCGTGATCAGGGTCGGCGAGGTCGAGATCGACACCGCGGCCCGCAGGGTGTTCGTACGCGGGGCGGAGGCGCAGCTCACCAGGACGGAGTTCGACCTGCTGCGGCGCCTGGCCGAGCGGCCAGGACAGGTCTTCGAGCGCGACCGCCTGCTGTCCGACGTGTGGGGCTTCTCCGAAGCCGCCGCGACCAGGACCGTCGACAGCCACGTACGGGCGCTGCGCCGCAAGCTCGGCTCCGACGTGGTGCGCACCGTCCACGGAGTCGGCTACGCGCTGGTGCGGCAATGAGGCCGCTCGACTTCCTCGGCCGGATCAAGGTCAAGCTCGGCATCGTGATCGTGCTGGCCGTGGGCACGGCGTTCGTGGTGAACGAGGTCGGCATCGCCTCCGGCCTGGCCGGCGAGGTGCGCATCGCGGTCGCCGTCGTCCTGGCGTTGATCATGGTGCAGGTGCTGGCCATGGGCATGACCAAGCCGCTGCGCCAGATGGCCAGCGCCGCCCAGACGATCGCCAAGGGCAGCTACACGCTGCGCGTCAGCGCCACCTCGCGCGACGAGGTGGGGGAGCTGGCCAGGGCGTTCAACGCGATGGCGGCCGACCTCGGCGAGGTCGACCGGCAGCGGCGCGAGCTCGTCGCGAACGTCAGCCACGAGCTCCGCACCCCCATCACCGGGCTCCGCGCCATCCTCGAGAACGTCGTGGACGGCGTCTCCGCACCCGACCCCGTCACCATGTCGACAGCGCTCGCCCAGACAGAGCGGCTCGGACGGCTCGTCGCCCAGCTGCTCGACCTGTCGCGGCTGGACTCAGGGGTACGCCTCATCGAACCCGAGCCCGTCGAGCTGGCGCGGCTCGTCGAGCAGGCGGTCCGCGAGGCGTCGCTGGCCCGCGACGACGTCACCATCCGGTCTGTGGTCCCGGGCCGGCTGGGGGTGCGCGCCGACCCCGACCTGCTCGCCCAGGTCCTGTCCAACCTCCTCGACAACGCCGTACGCCACAGCCCGCCGGGCGGCGTGGTCACCGTCAGCGGCGCCGAAGAGGGCGACGGCGTACGGCTCGCCGTCACCGACCCGGGGCCCGGCATCCCGGCGGCGGCCAGGGAACGCGTCTTCGAACGCTTCTCCCGGCTGGACGCGGGACGCACCGCCGACGCGGGGGGCGCGGGACTGGGGCTGGCCATCGTGAAGGAGATCGTCGAGCTGCACGGGGGTTCCATCCGCATCGACGACCGCCCGGGGTGCCGGATGGTCGTCGAATTACCAGGGAGGACGACGATGGCGGACACGCCATTGGAACACGAACAGAGCACGGGGGACGAACGGCCGCAGGCCGCGCCGTCCGATGAGAGGCAGGCGCAGGAAAGGGCTGTCGCCGATCCGGGCGCGCAACCCGCGTCGGGGCCTGAAGCCGCTCCCGCATCGGCGGGCGCTTCGACGCCCGGGGTCGTTGCCGCGTCAAGGAGTGCTTCGACGCCTGGGATCGCTGCCGCGCAGGGAGCCGTTCCTGCATCGGGGGCCGTTCCGGCGATTGCCGCGGGACGGCGGACCGACGTTGTGGAGGGCGCCGTCGAAACGGCGGACGACGGAGGGGCACAGCCGGGATCGCAGGGGACCCAGGCCGCTCCCGCCGGTGCCGGTGCCGCGATGAGCGTCGCGGCCGGTACCGCGTCTGCCGGGGACAGCGGGGAGCCGGTGTCTGCCGAAGGCGCCACGGCATGGTCCGTACCGGACGGCCGTGGTGACGGGGCCGCTCCGGTTGCCGAGGCCGCGTCGGCAGGTCGCGGGGACGGTTCGCCGGTGGGGGCCGCGTCGGCTGGTCGTGTGGG
>NZ_SMKO01000108.1 GCF_004348685.1 Nonomuraea deserti
CCCCTGCCGTTCGCCCCTGCCGTTCGCCCCTGCCGTTCCCCCTGCCGCCTGGCCTCGGGCCCCGAGAGGACCTCCCGTGAGCTCCCCCACCCAGACCCCCGCCCAGCCGTGCGCCGGCTGCGGCGCGAGCGTGGCCTTCGCGCCCGGGACGACCGTCCTGCGCTGCCCCTACTGCGGGCTCGAACAGCAGATCGCCCCGCCCGCACGGCGGGTCCGCGAGCACTCCTTCGACGCGTTCCTCGCCAAGCCCCGCGTCCACACCCTGGCCAGGCACCAGTTCACCTGCCCCGGCTGCGGCGCCCGCACGGAGAGCGACGCCCTGTCCAGGGCCTGCCAGTTCTGCGGCACCGCCCTGGTGGCCGACACGGCGAACGACTCCCAGATCGCCCCCGAGGCCGTGCTGCCGTTCGCACTCGACCGCGGCGCCGCCAGGAACTCGCTGCGCGGATGGGTGCGGACCCGCTGGTTCGCCCCCAACCGCCTCAAGAAGGTCAGCGAGGCGGAGACCATGAAGAGCACGTACCTGCCGCACTGGACGTTCGACGCGGCCACGGTCTCCGACTACACCGGACAGCGCGGCAAGCACTACTGGGTGACCGAGTCCTACACGTCCAACGGGCAGCGCAAGACCCGGCGGGTCCGCAAGACCCGCTGGTATCCGGCCGCCGGCCGGGTCGCGCGCGGCTTCGACGACGTGCTGGTCCCCGCCACGAGTCGGCTCCCCCCGGATCGGCTCAACGCTATGCAGCCCTGGCCGCTGGAGCGGGCGGTCGCGTTCCAGCCCGGCTACGTGACGGGGCACCACAGCCTCCGGTACGACACCGAGCCGCGGGCCGGCATGGAACTGGCCAAGGCCGTCATGCACGAGGTCATCGTGGGCGACTGCCGCCGGGACATCGGCGGCGACGCGCAGCGCGTGCACTCGGTGAACACCTCCTACTCGAACGTCACGTTCAAGCTGGTGCTGCTGCCGGTGTGGATCGGCAACTACCTGTTCGGCGGCAAGACGTACCAGGTGCTGATCAACGGGGTGAACGGGGAGGTCCAGGGCGACCGGCCGTACAGCGCGGTCAAGATCACGCTGGCCGTGCTCGCCGCGCTGGTCGTGCTCGCGGCGATGGTCTGGCTCGTCTGGGGAAGGAACGCGTAGCCTGGCCCAATGCTCCGCCGCCTGCTGCGCGTCGTCCTCGCCCTGGTCGCGCTCGGTTTCCTGGGTTACGGCCTGGCCGGGAACTGGGAGGAGACCACCGCCGCCGTGGCCGCCATGTCGCCGTGGGCGGTGCTGGGGGCGTTCGCCGCGGTGCTGCTCGGCCAGTTCTTCATGCTCGTGGCCTGGCGCGAGATCCTGGCGGGGCTCGGCACGCGGGTGCCGCTGCGGGTGGCCGGGCGGATCATGTTCGTGGGCCAGCTCGGGAAATACATTCCGGGCGCGGTGTGGGCGTACGCCGCGATGATGGACCTCGGCCGTGACCACGGCAGCCCGCCGCGGCGCACGTTCGCGACGATCTCGCTGGGTCTGGTGATCAACATCGGAGTCGCGATCTCGATCGCCGCCGCCACGCTGGGCTCGCAGGAGGCGGTGCGGCAGGCCTGGTATCTCTTGCTGATCGTGCCGGTGATCATCGTCTGCCTGCACCCCAAGGTGCTCACCTGGGGTCTCAACCTCGCGCTGCGGGTCGCGCGCAAGGAACCGCTGGAGAGCGTGCTGCCCGGCCGCACGGTCGTCGTCGCGGTGGCGTGGACGGCGCTCGGCTGGCTCGTGTACGGCGTGCACATCTGGCTGCTGGCCGGCACCGCCGACCTCTACATCGTGGCCACCGGCGCCTACGCGTTCGCGTGGGCGACCGGCATCCTCACCGTCGTCGTGCCCGCGGGGGTCGGCATCAGGGAGGGCGCACTGGTGCTGGTGCTCGGGCCGATCGTCGGCACCCCCGCCGCGCTCGCGGTGGCGATCGTGTCGCGGCTGGCGTTCACCCTGGCCGACGCGACGGCCGCGGGGGTGTCGTGGCTGCTGGGCCGTCAGGCGCCGAGCAGCGCCCCGGTGTACGCGGACCAGAACGGCTCGGGATCGACCGCCTTGACCCCCGACCGCAACCTCTCGGGCTCGCCGGAGGCGTAGAACCGCTCGATCGCCTCGCGGAGCGCGCCGGCGTCGCCCGGCTCGACCAGGAGCCCGTCGACGCCGTCGGTGACGTGGTCGGCGAGCGCCCCGACGCGGGTGGCGATCACGGGCACGCCGTGCTCGTGGCCGAGCCAAACGTTCTGGCTGGCGGTCGCCGTGCGGTAGGGCAGCACGAGCGCGTCGGAGGCGGCGAACAACGCCGGCACGTCCTCGGCCGCCACGTAGCCGGGCCGCAGCTCGACGCGGTCGCCGAGGCCCAGCTCGGCGACCAGCGCCCTGGTCTCGTCGAGCCCGCCCCAGAACTCGCCCGCCACCGTCAGCGCGACGCCGTCGGGCAGCGCCCGCAGCAGCAGGTCGAGCCCTTTGTACGGCCGGACGATGCCGAAGAAGAGCAGCCGGCGGTGCACGGCGGTGGACCTCGCGGCGGTGGTCGAGGGCAGGTGCGGCGGCAGCCCGGCCACGCTCACCGGCCTGCCGGTCAGCCCTCTGGCCAGCGCGGCCTGCTGCTCGGAGTGGGTCAGCACGGCGTCGACCCGCTTGAGCAGCGCCCGCATCAGCGGCTGGTCGTAGGGTTTGCGCTCGTGCGGCAGCACGTTGTGGCAGAGGGCGACGGCCTTGGCCTTCCGCCCCAGGCCGAGCAGGATCCCCAGGTAGGCCGGGACCTGCACCGGGCTCAGCACCGCCAGCACGACCAGGTCCGCCGAGCGCAGCCGCCGCCCCGCCGCGACCCATCCGTCGGGCCGCCGCCAGTCGAGCCGGCGCGCGGTCTTCGGATAGGGGCTGCCCTCGGGCGCGGAGATCGTCTGCCGGCCGGGATAGAGGAAAGACGGATATTGGGCTCGCCACGACTCGATCACCACGTCGTGCCCCAGCGCCGCGAGCCGGTGTGCCAGCTCGGTGGTGTGCTGGGCCCCGCCCCCTTTGTACGGATAGGTCGGGCCGACGATCGCGATGCGCACCGGTCAGTCCCCGCGCGAGCGCACGATCAGGTCCGCGAGCAGCGCCACCGACCCGATCAGCAACCCGGACAGGAAGATCATGACGGTGTTGGCCGGGAAGTAGAACGGCTTCTCGATCATGTCCCAGATGCCCTTCACGAGCCCGATGCCCACCAGCCACAACGCGGGCGGCATCAGCACCTTGAGCGGGTTGAAGTACATGATCATCCGCAGCACCTGCAGGATGTAACGGTAGGCGTCGGAGACGAAGCTGAACTTCGACTTGCCGGCCCGCTTGGCGTAGCCGATCGGCAGGTAGTAGACGTCGTGCTGGTTGGACAGGAACGACAACGTGATCGTCGTGACGCAGGAGAATCCGGGAGGCAGCAGCCGCAGGTAGGGCTTGGCCACCGGCCTGCGGAAGGCCCGCAGCCCGGAGTTGAGGTCGGGGATCTTCTGCCCGGCAAGCTTCTCCGCCACCTTGCGGATCACCCACTTGGCGGGGACCCGCAGCAGCTTGTGCGAGCCCTCCTCGCTGGTGCGCGCGCCGACCACCATGTCGATCGTGGGATCCTTCTCCAGGATCTGCACCAGCTCGGGGATGCGCTCGTTGGGGTAGGTCATGTCGGCGTCGGTCCACACGACGATCTCGCCCTTGGCCTCCTGCGTGCCGATGCGCCGCACGGTGCCGGCGCCGCCGTTGCGGTGGAAGGCGCGGATGCGCAGGTGGGGGTAGCCGGGCGCGGCCTCTTTCAGCCTGGCCAGCGTCTCGTCACTGGAGCAGTCGTCGACGGCCACGAGTTCGTAGGAGTAGCCGCTCGAGTCCATCGCCTTGGTGATGCGCTCCACCTCGTCGATGACGTGATCCTGCTCGTTGTAGCAGGGAAGGACGATCGTGACGTATGGCGCTTCTTCCACGGCAGGTCCACTCTTGGAGGCGTCAAGCGTGCTCACGGGGATCGAGGTTACTCTGCCCAGGGGAGCACCGAGTCTACCCTACAAGATCATCTTATTCGGACACGGCCATCCAGACGTTCATCCGCAGGGTCCAGGTGCCGTTCGGGGCCTCGATCAGCGAGCGCTCGTCCTGGCGCGCGACCAGCGCCAGGATCTGCGTCGCCCGCCCGTACGGCGCGACCTGGTCCTCGTCGGCGGCCAGCACGACCGGCACGCGCCCCGTGCCCCGCACCCGCTCGATCAGACGGCGGACCTGGTCCTCCGGGGCGACGTCGGTGAGCACGCGCTTGACCGCGGCCGCGGGACGCCCGCACGTGCCCCGCACCGCCTGCATGAACCGGTCACCGGTGACCCGCTCCACGAACAGCACCGACGCGTTCTCCGGGAGCTGGCCGCACATCGCCTGGACCGCCGCCGCCTCGCCCCGCTCGATCGGCGTGAACGCCGTGCCGATCGAGGTCACGGCCGGGGGCACGAGCACCAGCACGACCGCCAGCGCCGTGCCCCAGCGCCGGAGGCGTGTGCCGCGCCGGCCCGCCCGGTCGCGCAGCCAGGCCAGCGCGTACGTGGCGAGCAGGATGAGCCCCGGGATGACGACGGGGACCAGGCGGCGGGCCGCCCACGGATGGTCAGGGGTGATCTCGGGCCGCAGCAGCGTGGTGACGGTCGTCCAGCCGACCACCGCGAGCGGCAGCAGCCACTCGAACGGCGTGCCGTCGCGCAGCAGCCGGCGGACGAGCAGGGCCGCGGCGACCGTGGCCAGCACGACCGCGGGCAGGCCGACGTACCAGACCGCCCAGTGCAGCGAGTATTCGAAGTAGAGCCGGCTGCCGTCGGGGTCCATGCCGTTGGCCCGCTGGATCGCCTCGATCATGGTGAACGTGCGCTGGTCACCCGCATGCGTGGGCACCCGGGTGACCGTCTGCACCCACGGCCGCGCGTAGAGGCCGGCCATGAGGAGCACGGTCAGCCCGGCCCCCGCCATCGGCAACCACCCCGGCGGCCGCAACCGCGCCAGGAACGGCGCGGCGGCCGTGCCGGCGGCGGTGAGCACGAGCACGCCGGCGCAGATGAGCAGCAGCGGCCGGATCGAGCCCGCCAGATAGCCCAGATATGGTCGGGCCAGCACGTATCCGCCGAGCATCCCCAGCCCGCCGCCCGCGACCAGACCGGCCAGCAGCCCCGGGCCCAGAGCGCCCTTGTTCCTGGCCGAACGCCGCATCGCGACCAGCAGCCCCGCGAACGCCAGCACCGGCAGCACGTCGCGCAGCCCGTCGATCCTGACCAGCACGGCAAGCCCGAACACCAGCCCCGCCAGCACCCCGCGCCACCACCCCGGCCTGGCGAGCGCGTCGCAGACCAGCGACAGGCCGCCGAACAGCAGGATCAGCGACGGGATCTCGCTGAACGTGGTGCGCGAGGTGTAGAGGATCGGCAGGCTCACCGCGAGCGCCACCGCCGCGACCACCGCCCACCGCGCGCCGGCCAGCCGCGCCACCACCCCGGCCAGCGTGAGCACGGCCAGCGCGCCCAGCACGGCGGGCATGGCGAACGGCGCGCCGAACCAGTTGCCCACCGCGAACAGCAGCGGCGCCCCCGGCATGAACTGCGGCACCACCCCGCCGGGCACGTCGAAGAACCCGACGCCGGCGAAGATCAGCCAGGGGTCGAACCCGCCGAACGCCTCGGCCTGCCTGGGGATGGGCAGCGAGCCGTGGTCCGCGATCCAGGCAGCGTAGAGCGCGTAGGTCGCCGGATCGCGCCTGACGGCGACCTGTTCGCTGTGCAGCACCGTGTTGAACACGCCCGACGCCACGGCCACCGCCACGACCCCCGCGACCTGCCAGGATGTGGCCTCGACCAGCTTGCCGAGCCGCCGCGTGCCCGCCCGGCACAGCAGCGCGGCGGCGGGCAGCCCGAGCAGCGCGGCGGGCAGCGGCGCGAAGTGGCCGAGCAGCAGCAGCGGCAGCCCGGCCAGCAGCCACCCCGCCACGGCGAGCGCGGGCAGCACCGAGAGCGCGGCGAGCACCCGGCCCGGTCGATCGTGTCCCATCGGTGAGCGAGCGTATCCAACCGCGAGCACCGGGCAGGCCCATGGCAGGGGTGTGGCGCGCCGCCGCCCGGCCGACGGACATGGCACGGGCTCCGCGCGATCGCCGGTACCGTACGGTGGCAGACCGCCCGGGGGTGGCGGACCGCGCACCTCTGCGGCGTGCCGGAGATTCGGGAGGACGTACGGGTGATGTCGGAGGCTCGTGCGGAGGCGCCCGCGCCGGCCCGCCAGGGCAGGCGGCGTCTCCCGCGCGACACCCGCCGCCTGGCCCAGCGCCTGGTACGACGGCACGGATGGTTCCTGGCCGTGCTCGGCCTCGGCACGGCATTGCGCGCCCTGGCCATGGCGGGTTACCGGCCCGCCCTGTGGTTCCCCGACACCTACACCTACGTCGTCACCGTCTTCCACCCGCGCCCCGACCTGGTGCGGCCGGCGGGCTACTCGATGTTCCTCAAGCTTCTCGAGCCGCTGCACTCCTTCGCCGCGGTCACGGCCGTGCAGCACCTGCTCGGGCTGGCCACCGGCGTGCTCGTCTACGTGGCGGCCCGCCGTATCGGTCACCGCGCCCACCGGGCGCCCCGGTGGGCGGCCACGCTGGCCGCCGTTCCCGTGCTGCTGGACGCGTACCAGATCGAGCTCGAGCACCTGCTGGTCGCCGACACGCTCTTCACGTTCCTGGTCGTGGCCGGCGTCTCGCTCGGCATGACGCGGCGGCCCGCCACCGTCGCCGCCATCGGGCTCCTGCTGGCCGCCGCCGTGCTCACCAGGACGGTCGGCCAGCCGCTGATCGTCGTGCTGGCCGGCTGGTTCGTGCTGCGCGGGCGCATCCGGCCGGCCGGGGTGCTGCTCGCTGCCGCCCTGGTGCCGCTCGTCGCGTACGGCGCCTGGTTCTACGCCACCTACCAGCGGGTCGGCCTGGTGGGCGCGAACGGCGCCTTCCTCTACGCTCGCACGATGTCGTTCGCCGACTGCGCCAGGATGGACCCGCCGCCCGATCTGAAGGTCCTGTGCGACCCGCGCCCGCCGGAGCGGCGGCCGCCCTCCCAGGAGTACATCTGGGCCAAGGACTCCCCCCTGGTCCTGCGGCCGGGGATCACGTTCACCAAGGAGAACGACGAGCTCGCGGCCAGGTTCGCGGCGCTGGCGATCACCACCCAGCCGCTCGACTACGCCGCCTCCGTGCTGGGTGAGCTGGGCCGCACGTTCGCCTGGGGCCGCCCGGTCTATCCTGACGCCGAGATTTACGGCTACTACGAGTTCCCGGTCACGGAGCCGGGCCCGCCTGGCCGTTATCCCGCGCAGGTCGGCGCCGAATATGCCAAGCTCTACGAGCAGGGTGCGATCGGCACGGAGATCGTCGAGCCTTACGCCGGATGGCTGCGGGCCTACCAGAGCGCAGCGCGGCTGCCCGGCCCGGTGCTCCTGGGGGTGCTGCTGGTGCCGCCGGTGGTGGCCGTCGCCGGGCTCCGGCGCAGGCGGCAGGGCCGGCCTCGCGCGGGAGCTCCGGCCTGGCTGGTGCCCTGGTCGGCGGCCGTCGTGCTGCTGGTCACACCGGCCGCGGCCGCCGAGTTCGACTATCGCTACGTGCTGCCGGCCGTACCTCTGGCCTGTCTGGCGGCGGCCCTCAGCCTCAGCTCTGATTTGCTGCGACGAGTACCCGGAGGGTGAAAAGAGTTTGGCGATGATATTCCACCCAATGTCCGGCTCTGAGTATGCTTTGCCGCGAAAACGTCACACCCGGGCCACGACCGTTCCCCACGATCATGGCCACGGGCACGCCGCACGTGTCCTACTCTCGTTGCCCGGAGCGACCAAGCCGGCGCGTCAGGCGCAAGAAGTGAGGCTAGGGGGCGTATGAGCGACTACAGGGGCGCGCCGGTAGCCGATTTTCCGCACGACCATCGAGGCGCTCACTCCCAGCCCGGCAGCAGGATGGCCCGCAGAGCGGCGGGCTCCGCACCGCCTCCTCCCATGCCTCCCGACGACGACGGACCACCCCGCGGCCACCGCGGCGGCGGTGGCCAGGGCGGCAAGATGCGGGTGCTGGCCTGGGTCAGCATCGGCGTCACCTCGCTCATGGTCGCGGGCGCGCTGACCGGCTACGTCGTCTACCGCGACGCCTTCGGCAACATCAAGCAGAAGAGCATCAACGACGACATCATCAACCCGCGGCCCGTCGACACCGGCGCGCTCAACGTGCTGCTCGTGGGCTCCGACACCCGCGCGGGCGAGGGCAACGCGAAATACGGCCAGAAGGCGGCCAGGCAGGCCGACGGCGGCGGCAAGCGCACCGACACGATCATCCTGCTGCACATCTCCCCCGACCGCGACCAGGCCCGGCTGATCAGCTTCCCGCGCGACTCGATGGTGCAGATCCCTAAGTGCAAGAACGAGACCACCAAGCAGGAGATGCCCCCGCGCCGCGACATGATCAACTCGGCGTACAACTCGGGCGGCGTCGCGTGCACGATCTCCACGCTCGAGACCCTCACCGGCATCCGCGTCAACCACTTCGTCGAGGTCGACTTCAGCGGCTTCAAGAACATCGTCGACGCCCTGGGCGGCATCGAGATCTGCCTGAAGTCCGGCGTCAACGACAAATATTCCAAGCTGGTGCTGCCGCCCGGCAAGAGCCTGCTCAACGGCGAGAAGGCCCTGGGCTACGTGCGCCTGCGCAAATACGGCAACGGCAGCGACCTCCAGCGCATCAAGCGGCAGCAGATCTTCCTGAGCAAGGTCATCGCCAAGGCCACCAGCAGCGAGCTCATGACCGACGTCGGCAAGCTCAGAGACTTCATCTCGGCCGCCGCCGGCTCGGTCACCATGGACCCCGCGCTCGCCAACGACACCGAGAAGCTCATCTCCATCGCCATGAGCACGAAGCAGCTGACGGCGAAGGGGGTCGAGCTCACCACGGTCCCGGTGCTGCCCGACCCGGACAACCCCGAGGCCCGCGTGATCTGGAGGCAGCCCGACGCCGACAAGCTGTTCACCGCGATCAAGACGGACACCGAGGTCACCGAGCCGTCGCCGTCCGCCAGCGCCAGCGCCAGCTCCAAGCCCAAGGTCACGCCCAAGCCGGAGCAGGTGCGGGTCCAGGTGCTCAACGGCACCAAGACCACCGGCAAGGCCGGCGAGGTCGCCGACCAGCTGGCCGAACAGGGCTTCAAGGTGGTCGAGGTGGGCAACTACGAGGCCCCGGGCGGCGCCAGCCTGGCCAAGAGCGAGGTCCACTACGCCAAGTCGATCGAGACGGCGCCCGACTACGCCGACGTGCTGGCCAAGGCCGTCCTGCCCAAACCCTCACCGGCGTCGGGCAAGGTCAAGGCGACCGGGGCGCAGCCGTACACGTCCGCGACGACCAGCACCGGCGCGGCCAAGCTCAAGGGCACCCCGGTGATCCAGTTCGTCATCGGCGAGGACTTCGACTCGGTCAAGGTCAATAAGCTTCCCGACAGCGTCAAGGAAAGCACCATCACCGCATCCGAGCAGAAGAACGTGTGTGTCTGACACTCCAAGTTCGCTGTGTAATCGGGTCATATCTCCCGCGCGAGGGACAGCACCCTTGAGAGCGGGATAGTGTGTTGCGGGTCGGCGACGCAGCGCGACACGGGGCCGTAAGGTCGTCCGGGTCGTGCTGCCGTCGTGTTCCCCGGCCCCCGAGCGAAGCTGAGCGACTCCCCAGTGTCTGACACCAGATGGTCCCGACAGGTCACGACCCCGCGGAGCCCCGACGGCGAGGGCGGGCCCGCCGACACGGGAGCCCGATGGCCGCTGCCGGAGGAGACCTTCTGGAGCGAGGCCACCGACCCGCACGGCGTGCCGCCCGGCGAGCGCACCGCGCCGCAGCCGGCGGTGCGGGCCGATCGTCCCGTGATCACGACGCCCGCCGCGCAGCCCCAGGCGCAGCCGCAACCGCAACCGCAGCCCAAGCAGGGCGAGCAGCCGCCCAAGCGCAAGCGCGACCCGTTCCTCGACAACGTCAAGTTCGTCCTGATCGCGCTCGTGCCGCTGGGCCACTCCCTGGTTCCGACCCTCTCGGCAGACTCCTCCAGGTCGCTGTACATCTTCATCTACACGTTCCACATGCCGCTGTTCGTGCTGATCAGCGGCTACCTCTCCAGAAATTTCTGGAACTCCAACGCGAAGACCAACAAGCTGGTCGACACGTTCCTCGTCCCCTACGTGATCGTCGAGGTCGGCTACGCCGCCCTCCGCTTCGCGCTGGGCGAGAAGTGGAGCCTGACGATCATCGACCCGGCGTGGCTCAACTGGTATCTCCTGGCGCTGCTGTTCTGGCGCCTCTCCACGCCGGTGTGGAAGCGGATGAAATATCCCGTCCCCGTGGCGATCGCGATCTACCTGTTCGCCGGGTTCTCGCAGATCTCGGGCGACTTCAGCATGGACCGCTTCTTCGGCCTCATGCCGTTCTTCGTCATCGGCCTCGTGATACAGCCCGAACACTTCGAGCTGCTCAACCGGCGCTGGATCAAGATCGTCTCGGCGGTCACGGTCCTCGGTGCGGCGGCGGTGGCCATCTACATCGCGCCCAACGCCCCGCTCGGCCCCTTCTACTACAAGAACAGCTTCCAGGACCTCGACCTGTCCTGGTACATGGGGCTCGGGCTGCGCATCGGCCTGCTGGTGTGCGCCATGGCCATGTGCTTCGCCGTGCTGGCGCTGGTGCCCAGGAAGGAGACCTGGTACACCGACCTCGGCACCCGCACGCTCTACTGCTACCTGCTGCACGGCATCCCCGTGCTGATCGCTAAGGACCAGGGCTGGCTCGAGCTCCCGTGGCTGCACGGGCCGCTCGGCGTGCTGGCGATCAGCTTCAGCTCCTTCGCGCTGGCGATCGTGTTGTGCCTGCCGGAGACCCGCACGGTCTTCAAGTGGGTGCTTGAGCCTCGCCTGACCTGGCTCTACCGGCGCCCATCCCGAAGTTAAGCAGCCGTTCGGCCCGCATTAACGCCATTGACCTGGTCAGCGCCGAGCATCGACACATGCGCGCATGTGTCGCCACGACCGTCCACCATCCCGAGGACGCCCGGATCATGCACCGGCAGATCCGGGCGCTGCTCGACGCGGGCCACGAGGTGACCTACGTCGCGCCGTTCACCTACTTCAACGTGACGCCGGCCCTGGGGCTCAGGGCCGTCGACGTGGCGTACCACGCGTCGTCTGGACGGGCCCGCGCGGCGCTCAGGCGCGGCGTGAAGGACGCGGACCTTCTGCTCGTCCACGACCATCGGCTGCTGCGCACGCTGCCCCACCGGCGCCCTCCTGTCGTCTGGGACGTACGCGAACAAGTGACCCCGGCGCAGCTCGCCCGGGCGGGACGCCGGCACCGGGTGATCACGCCCGCGGTGGTCCCGGAGGCGACCCTGGTGTCGGCCGGACCACCTCCACCCGGCGACACCAGGGTCGTGCACATCGGCCGCCTGTCGGCCGAGCGCGGCGTGACGGAGCTGATCGGGCTGGCCGAGCGGCTGGTCCCGCACGGGGTCAGGCTGGACCTGATCGGCGCGGCGGCCCGCGACGTGCGGCCGCTGCTGCGCGACGCGCAGCGTGTCGGCCTGCTCGACTGGTACGGGTACGTGCCCAACCGGCACGCGCTGCGCATGGCCGAGGGCGCGCTGGCGGGCCTGTCGCTGGCCGGCGACACGGTGCGGACGGCACCCACCAAGATCATGGACTACATGGGCCGCGGGCTGCCCGTGATCACCACCCCGCAGGCCGCCTCACCGGTCGAGAGGGCCGGCTGCGGCCTCGTGGTGCCCCTCGACGTGGACGCCGTCCTGAACGCCGTCCTGGACCTCAAGGAGGACCCGGCACGCCGGCTCAAGCTGGGCGCGCTGGGCCACGCCGAGGCGCGCCTGCGCCACCACTGGCCGGACCACGCGCAGGACTTCGTGCGCCGCGCGGAGTCGTGGGCCGGCCTGCCGGCGCACGCGCTGGCGGTCTAGGGGCCCGGACCCGGTCCGATCCAGGGGTGGTCAGGTCGAAGGCGACGTCGGCCACTGATGACTCCCCCGTGCCGGTGGGAAACTCAGACGGCACCGGGGCGGGAATGGTCACACGGCTTGCCGGTTGATGTACTGGGAACCATGGCATCGCATCTGATCCAGGGCCGGACGGTCGGCATGCCGGTGCGGGTGCGGGACGCGGAGATCTGCGGCGCCTTCTATCCGGTGCGCGCCGACGCCGCCAGGGCGGTCATCGCGTACTCCGGGCTCGACGTCGCCGAGTTCCTGCCCGGCAAGGCCGTCTGCGTGCTGCTGTTCGTCGACTACCGCGACGGCGATCTCGACGCCTACCACGAGTTCGGCATGGCGTTCCTGGTGCGCCCTCCGGGCGTGTCGGGGCCCATGAGACCGGCGGACCTGCCGAAGGCCGGGGTGTTCGTGCACTGGTTGCCCGTCGACCAGCAGTTCACGCTGGAAGCCGGGCGGACGTTGTGGGGGTTCCCGAAGGAGCTGGCCGACATCGAGTTGCGGCTCGGATCGCCGTACAAGCGGTGTGTGCTGCGCAAGGACGACCGGCTCGTGCTCGACATGCTGGTCAGGCCGGGCGTGCCGGTGCCGGGCGCCACCGTCATGGCGCCGCTGGACGCGTACACGCACCGGGAGGGCGTGACGCGGCGCGTGCCCTGGTCGGTGCGGGCGCGCGGCGCCACGGCCCGCCCCGCCGGGGCGCTGATCCGCCTGGGCAACCATCCCATCGCCAAGGAGCTGAGCGAGCTGGGGCTGCCGAAGCGGGCATTGTTCAGCGTGCACGTCTCGCGCGCCGAGATGGTCTTCGGCGCGGCCGAGGAGGCCTGAGCTCAGACGATCGGCGGGCGGCCCAGCTTGACCATGCGCCAGGCCGTGCGCCAGGCCATGGGGCGGCGCTCGCCCGCGGGGGTGCGCAGGCCCTCGAAGAAGCCGGCGAACCACGCTTTGAGCGCCCCGCCCGAGCCGCGCTCGCGCACGATGGTGAGGACGACCCAGTTGGTGAGGTAGAGGAACGCCAGCGGCCACGGCAGGTTGCGCCGGGCCAGCCAGACCCGGTTGCGGGCGTTGAGCCGGTAGAACTCGGTGTGCCGCGTCGGCGGCACCTGCGGGTGGTACATCACCGTCTCGGCGTCGTATTCGATGCGGTAGCCCTCGCCGAGCAGCCGCCAGGCCAGGTCGGTCTCCTCGTGCGCGTAGAAGAACCGCTCGGGCAGGCCGCCCACCTGCAGGAAGGCCGAGCGCCTGATGGCCGAGGCGCCGCCGAGGAACGTCGTGACGGGCGAGGAGCGCTGCGGATCGCCCGCGCGCAGGCGGGGGACGTGACGCCGCTGCCCGATGCCGCCGTCGGGGTCCATCACCCGGAAGGAGATCACCGCGAGGTCGGGCTCGGTGGCGAAGCGGTCGCGCACGTGGGCGACCACCTTCTGGCTGGCGTACCAGCCGTCGTCGTCGAGGAACAGCACGACGTCGCCCGAGCACTCCTCCACGCCGCGGTTTCGGCCTGCGGGGATGCCGGTGTTCTGGTCGAGCCGGATCGCTTTCACGACCGCGGACGACCCCTCGGGTGGCGTCGCCGACACCTCGGGCACGTCGGCGCCATTGCCTACGATCACCACCTCGACGTCGCCGTCGACCTGGTTGAGCGCGGACTCGACCGCCCGGTTCAGCTCCGCGACCCGGTTGCCCATGGTGAGGATGACGCACGAGATCTTCAACGAATCATCGTCCTGACGCGTTGAGAGCACGGGCGGAGCATTCTTTCATGATCACCGAGTCTGCTGGTCTGCATCATTAGGGATATGGGTGGAGCTAAGCGTATCGGAACCGTCAGTGAACCCCCACCGAACGGCGGACGTCCGATCAATACGACGGACGAGGGGCCCTTCCGGTTCCGAAATGAGATCACGCAAGTCGCCTCGATGCCAGGATGCTGACCAAATGCAGGACAACCTGTAGGCAGGCGGCGACGAAACAGGCGACGAGCAACACTCTGGTGGGGGTGAGGTCGCCGATCGCCAGATCGATCACCGCGGTCGCCAGCGCGAGCAGCGACAGCTCCACCGGCTGCACGATGCGGTGGAACTTCGTCGCCGACAGCACCCGCCTGCCCAGCCCCAGCAGCCCGGAGCTGAACTGGCCCACGGACGCCTCGGTCGCGGCCGCCAGCCCGCCCTTGGCCCGCGCCACCTCCACGAGGTCGGTCTCGGCCTTGATGAGGATCGCGCCCAGCGCGGCGGCCACCCCCAGCACGGTGTACCAGTCGGGCAGGACGGCCGAGGCCCGCCAGCCCAGCCCGGCCAGCAGCGCCGCCTCGGTGAAGTAGGCGCCGACGCGGTCGAGGTAGACGCCGACCAGCGAGGTCTTCCCCGTCCAGCGGGCCAGCTCGCCGTCGGAGCAGTCGAGCAGGAGGTAGACCTGGATGAGCAGCGCGGCGAACACGGCAGCCCAGAGCCCTGGCAGGGCCAGCACGACGCCGGCCACGATGCCGGCCAGCGTCATCACCCACGTGAGCTGGTTGGGCGTGACCGACGTCTTGGCCATCAGCCACGTGACGTAGATGGACATCCTGCGCATGTAGAGGACGCCCGCCCAGTGCTCGCCGTTCCTGCGCTGGAGGTGGCCCTCGGGCTGGGCGACCCGCCGCAGCTCAGCGACCGAAGGCCCGGACATAGTCCTCCACCCGATCGTGGATCTCGGAGTCCTGCATGCGCAGGTGCTCCAGGATCGTGTAGCGGCCGGGACGGGTGGCCGGCGCCAGCGCGACGGCCTCGGCGAACTGCTCGCTGGACAGCCCGATGTCGGAGGGGACGACCGGCAGCTCGTGCCGGCGCAGGCAGTCGGTCACCTGCGTCACGCGAGCGTCGTCCTCCCTGAGGAAGAAGCAGAAGGCGGCACCGATGCCGGCGAGCTCGCCGTGGTTGGAGGTGCCGGGGAAGAGCTGATCCACGGCATGAAGGATCTCATGGTCGCCACCGCTCGCGGGCCGGGACGAGCCGGCGATCACCATCGACATGCCCGACAGGATCAGCGATTCGGCCAGCACGGTGAGGAACGCGTCGGACTCGATGGAGTCGGCCCGCCCGATCAGCGCCTCCGCGGCCGTGCGGGCCATGGAGCAGGCCAGCCCGTCGATCGGCTCGCCGCGCTCGACGTTGCCGAGCTGCCAGTCCTCGATCGCCGACAGGTTGCTCACCACGTCGCCCACGCCCGCCCGGACGAGCTGCTGCGGCGCGTTGTGCACGAAGTCGAGGTCGACGAGGATCGCCAGCGGCATCGGCACCCCGAACGTGCCCTTGCCGCCGTCGTAGACCAGGGAGGCGGTGGGCGAGCAGATGCCGTCGTGGGCGAGGTTGGTGGCCACGGCCACCATCGGGATGCCGGCGAGCGACGCGGCGTATTTCGTCGCGTCGATCGTCTTGCCGCCCCCGACGCCGACCACGACTTCGTAGGCGCCCTTGCGCAGGTCGGCGCCGAGCGAGACGGCCGCGTCGACCGTGCCGTCGGCCACCCGGAAGATCTCGGCCTCGTCCAGGGTCGGCGCTATCAGGCTTTCGATGTGGTCGCCCTGGCCCGGCCCGACGGCCACGGCGACCCTGCCGGAGGTGGCCACGCGGCTGTCGGCCAGCAGCGCGCCGAGCTCCGCCACCGCGCCCCGCCTGACCTGCATGGTCAGCGGCGTCGGCAGCATTCTCGCTAGAAGCGGCATCGCGCCCCCTCAGTAGCGCACGGCTATGGTGCGGGCCTTGGCCAGGTCGTCGTGGTTGTCCACCTCGACCCAGTCGACCTCGCCGATGGGCGCCGCGTGGATGAGCTCGCCGCGCGCGACCATCTCCTGATAACCGTCCTCGTAGTAGAGCTGCGGGTCGCGCTCGAACGTCGCCTTGAGCGCGTCGGCCAGCCGCTCGGCGGCGCCCGGCCGGATGAGGGTGGCGCCGATGTACTCGCCGTAGGCCTCGGCCGGGTCCATCAGCTTGGTGATGCGGCGCAGCGCGCCCTCCGGCGAGAGCGTGACCTTCATCTCCTCGTCGGCGAGCTTTTTCACGTTGTCGACGGCCAGCAGGATGTCGCTCGTCTCCGGCGCCGACAGCAGCGTCTTCTCGACCGAGACCGGGTGCACGGTGTCGCCGTTGACCAGCAGCGCGCCCTGGGCGAAGTAGTCGCGCGCGCACCACAGGGAGTAGGCGTTGTTCCACTCCTCGGCCTTGTCGTTGTGCACGAGGGTGAGCTTGACGCCGTGCCTGTCCTCCAGCTCCTCCTTGCGGTCGTGGACGGCCTGCGCCGCGTAACCGACGACGACCACGACCTCCCGCAGGTCCACCTCGGCAAGGTTGCGCAGCGAGATGTCCATGATCGTGGTTTCGCCGTCGACCGGCACGAGCGCCTTGGGCAGCGTGTCGGTGTACGGCCGCAGGCGTCGTCCGGCCCCAGCGGCCAGAACCATTCCCAGCAACGTGCACTCCTCAGTCGTAACGTGCGGCGGGGCACTGGACGCGACCCGCGCAAGGGATGGGGCGGGTCGTCGGACGCGCCACCGTAGGCCCAAAGGTTAGTTCCCTTTCGGCCTACGGTGGGCAATCTGCCATCAGTCTTGTGTTCCCGTTTCGGCCGCTTCCGCCCCCGCCTGGGGGGCGGCCAGCCAGCATGTGAGGCTCTCCCAGCCGAACAACGCCCACAGGTAGAGCGCGAACAGCACATAGCCGCCGGTCAGCCAGCCCGTGAGGGCGACCAGCGAGACCGCCATCATCCGCCCGTCCCAGCCGAGCCCGAACGTGGACAGCCAGGCCGGCGCGTAGACGCGCTGGCGCAGCCGGTGGACCAGATCGTAGTGGTGGAAGGCCAGCGCGCCGAGCAGCAGCATGATCAGCACGGGGTGCACCCCGTGGGCGAACCCGCACGCCGCGATGAAGCTGTACTCGATGACCCGCAGGATGGGCGGCACGAGCCAGTCGAGCCGGCCGTCGTGCGCGTGGCTGCTGCCCGGCCCGGCCAGCAGCAGCGTCACGGCGGGCGCGAACACGACGAGCCCGTCGGACCCGGCCACGCCGAGCACCAGCAGCACCCCGGTGACGAACGTGCCCGCGATCACCGGCGGAAGCGGCGGGAGCTGCCCGGCCACGAGCATGCCCATGGCGCGCGAGAGCGGCCCGTCGTCGCGGTAGGCCACGACCGTGCTGCTGGGGACGGGTGCCATGTGAACCGATGTCACCGTGCCGACCTCGCGATCCGTCCGCAGAGCTGGTAGAGGGCCGCCACGCCGCCCCAGCACAGCAGCGACAGGAACGTGACCCTGGCGTTCCAGCCGGCGGCGGTGATGGCGATCAGGGCGGTGCGCTCGCCGATGGGCAGCACGATGATCTTCTTGAGCCAGCGCGCCGCGGTGTCGCGTTCGAGCCGCTGGGCGAGGCCGAGCACTCCCCTGGCGCGGCGGGCGTCCTCCGACTCCAGCAGGGAGCGGGCGGGCCGGCCCCAGAGAGCGCCGACGCGGGCGGCGTCGGCCACGGCCCCCGCGTACGCGTAGTCGACGGCGTGCCGGACGATCTGGAGGATCATCGCGGCGACGGCGAGATACCAGATGCCGGACCCGCCGAACCCGGCGGCCAGGCCGATGTAGACCACGTATTCCTTGAGCCGGTCGGCCATGCCGTCGGCCCACGCGCCGAGCGGGGAGAAGGTGCGGGTGTAGCGGGCGAGCTGCCCGTCGAGGCAGTCGAGCGCGAACGACAGGTAGAGCAGCCCCGCCCCGGCCAGCCGCGCGCCCGGGGTGCCGGCGGAGAACCAGACGGCCGACAGCAGCGCCAGGCCGACGGAGACGCCGGTGACGGTGTTGGGCGTCAGCTTGAGCGTGGCGGCCGGCTTGATCAGGTGGCGGGTCCAGGTGGAGACGAAGTAGGTGGCGAAGAAGCCGTCGTCGTGTTTGACGGCGGTCTCGACCTTGACCTTGGCCTCGTCGACCTCGGCCAGCTTGGCCAGGGCGTTGTCCGCGGAGATCTGGCCGGTCACCCGGTCGGCGTGCAGCGGCCCGAGCGTCGCCGCGCGCACGGCCACGCCCGATCTGACCAGCCCGACGAGCAGCAGGTCGACGGCCTCTACCGGGGTGACGGGGCCGAGGCGGCCGGTGTCGGCCAGCTCGGCCAGCTCCTCCGCGATGTCGGCCAGCACGCCGAGGTCGGCCTCGGCCGCCTGGAGCAGGCCCCTGAACGTGGCGTTCGCCTCGGGGACCAGGTGGAACGAGCTGCCCGCGGCGACGACCTTGCCGCCTTCGACGCGTACGGGCGGCCGGAGCGGCGCCGCGGCCGTCTCGCGGCAGACCAGCGCGCCGGTGTCGCGGGCCGGGTGTTCGAGCAGCAACGCCAGCGCCTCGGTGTGGACCACGAGATCGGCGGGCAGCACGGCGACGGCGCCGGCGGCGGTGCGGGCGATCTTGGCCACCCCCCGCAGGTCGGCGCCGAGGCCGCCGCTGGGGGTGACCACCTGCACCTCGCGCACCGGCAGCGTGGCGAGCTGGTCACTGAGCCGGTCGAGCAGCGTGCCGTCGGCGCAGGTGAGCCCGCATGCCGGGGTCGTGGCGAGGACCACGACCGTGGTCGTGCCACCTCGCGTCATTGAGTCGGGCAAGGCACAGGTCTCCTCCCGGTCGGGTCGGGAGTGCGTGGACACGTGGGTGCGTAGCCACAGCGTAGCGACAGGTCAACGCGATATCACGGAACAGGACCGTTAGGCTCGCGGTATGACGTCACGGCTGCGGTCGGTTGGGGTGCTCCTCGCGGGCGGCGTGGGGCAGCGGTTCGGGCACGACACGCCCAAACAGCTCGTCGAGGTCGCCGGGCGGACGATCATCGAGCACTCGCTGGCGGCGTTCGAGCGCGCCCCCGAGATCGACGAGATCGTGGTGCTGATGACGCCGGGACACGCCGACCGCGTGCGCGAGATCGTGGCGCGGGGCGGCTACGGCAAGGTCAGCCAGGTCGTCGACGGCGGCGCGAGCCGCACCGAGAGCACGTGGCGAGCGCTGCGGGCGCTGGGCGCGCAGGAGTGCAACGTGCTGCTGCACGACGCCGTGCGCCCGCTCGTGGAGCCGCGGATCATCGCCGAGTGCGTCAGGGCGCTGCGCGAGCATCCCGCCGTCAATGTGGCGATCCCGAGCTCCGACACGGTCCTGGTGGCCGAGCCGGCGCCCGGCGGCGAGGTGATCGGCGACGTGCTCGACCGGTCGCGGCTGCGGCGCAGCCAGACGCCTCAGTGCTTCCGGCTCTCCCTGATCCGCGAGGCGTACGAGCGGGCGATGGCCGATCCCGGCTTCGGCGAGCGGCCCGCCACCGACGACTGCGGCGTGGTGCTGCGCTACCTGCCCGGCGTCCCGATCCATCTGGTGCCGGGCAGCGAGCACAACATCAAGGTCACCCATCCGGCCGACCTGCACATCGCCGAGCGGCTCTTCCAGCTCGCCGCCAGGGTGCCGGCGGGCGATCCGGGAGGGCTCGACGGGCGGGGCGTGGTGGTCTTCGGCTCCGCGGAGATCGCGGAGCTGGCCGCCGCCCGCGGCGCCCGGGTGCACGCCTTCTCCGAGGCCGACGGGGTGCGCGTCGACGACGCCGATGCGGTGGCCAAGGCCCTCGACGGCGTGGGAGACGTCGACCACGTGGTGAACGCCGCGGTCGCCGGCCACGCGGGCGGGCTCGCCGAGGCCACCGCCGGGAGCGTCGCCGACGCGGTCGGCGTCAACCATCTGGGAGCGCTCAACGTGGCCCGCGCCGCCCGCCCGCACCTGCGCGGCAGCCTGCTGCTGCACAGCCCGCCCGGTTCCGGGGCGCTGGACGCGGCTTCACGGGCCGCGGTGGCCGGGCTCACCCGGGCTCTCGCCCGCGAATGGGCCACCGACGGCATCCGGGTCAACTGCGTCAATACCGGCACGTCTCCGCACCTCATCGCGCAGACCTCGCTGGACATCCTCATCTCCGACCTATCAGGGCAAGTCATAGAGGCAGGCGTGGACGGCGCTTGACCTGAAGCTTGTTACCGTGCGATCACATGAGGAGACTCATCGTGATCGCGGCACTGCTCGGCTGCTACCCCGTCCTGCTGGCGTCGGCCCTGTGGCCGGCGCCGGTGCTGTTCGGGGCCGTCGCCGCGGCCTCCTACCTGGTGGAGCGGGTGGCCCCGCGGGCCGCCAGGCCGCTGCCCGACCTGCTGTGCAAGGTGCACCTCGGACTCACGCTGCGCTTCGCGGCCAGGGAGACCATGGCGCTGCTGCTGGTGGCGCGGACGGCCGGGCCCGACTCGCCGTGGTTCCTGGGGATGGCGGCCGGCGTGTTCGCGATCCACGTCGTACGGGCCGGGCACGCGGGGCTGGCCCTGCGGCTCAAGCAGATGCTCAGCCGGATGCCGGTGACGACCCGCAACCTCGACGTCTCCGCGCTGCGCATCCCCAAGTTGCCGCCCCGCTTCCTGCGTGACGACCGCAGCGTGCGCTTCCTCTATCTCGACGCGCTGCCGGTGCTCGGCGCGGCGTTCGACGCCAGGATGGCGGCCCTGGGCGCGGGCCTGGCCGTCGCGCTCGGCGCCGCCGGCACGCTGGCGCTCATCCCGTACGTACGGCGCGCCGCCCCGCTCACCGACGGGGCGAGGGTCATGGAGGTTGTCAGCAAGCAGGTCGAGAGGTACCGGCCCGAGGTCATCCTGTACTTCTCCGGCGCCCCCGCGGCCGCCTACCAGGCCCGGATGTGGCTGCCCGTGCTCGAACGCATCGACAGGCGCGCCATCGTCGTGCTCCGCGAGCGGGGCATGGCCGCGCATCTGGAGCCGACCACCCTGCCGATGTTGTGCTTCCCGTCGTCGGCCGACCTGATGAGCTTCCGCGCCCTGGCCGGCGCCAAGCTGTGCCTGTACGTCTCCAACGCCGGCCGCAACGTCCACATGCTGCGCATCCCGACCCTGCGCAGCGTGTTCCTCAACCACGGCGACAGCGACAAGGAGGCGTCGTTCAACCCGTTCTCCCGGGTCTACGACGAGGTGTGGGTGGCCGGGCCGGCCGGCCGCGACCGTTACCGGCGCGCCAGGGTCGGGGTCAGGGACGAGAACATCCACGAGGTCGGCAGGCCGCAGCTCGAGGGCATCGCGGCGGAGGGGCCCGGGCTGCCGTACCGGACCGTGCTGTACGCCCCCACCTGGGAGGGCTGGAGCGACGACCTGCTGCACACGTCGCTGATCAGCATGGGCCCGCGCATCGTGCGGGCGCTGCTCGACCACCGCCCGCGCCTGCGCGTGATCTACAAGCCGCACCCGCTGACCGGCCACCGCGACAAGAGCGCCGTCCGGGCGCACCGGAAGATCGTCGCCATGATCGAGGAGGCCGAGCTGGCCACGTCGAAGGCCAGGCACCCGTCGGCGGCGGCCGGCGAGGCGCCGGCGATCAGGCACCTGATCGTCACCGGCGCCGAGCCGCATCTCTATGACTGTTTCAACGAGTGCGACATGCTCGTCACCGACATCTCCAGCGTCGTGGCCGACTTCCTGGCCAGCGAGAAGCCGTACGCGGTGACGAACGTGGCGGGCCTGCCGGAGCAGGCCTTCCACGAGCGTTACCCGAGCACCGAGGCGGGCGAGCTGCTCGGCCAGGACCTGGCCGGGCTGGCGGACTTCCTCAACGGGAAGGACACGCTGGCCCGGGCCAGGATCAAGCTCAGGAGCTATCTGCTCGGGCCGGAATATCCCGACGCGCTGGCGCGCTTCAACGCCGCCATCGAGCGGGTGCTCGCGGGCTGAGCGGCCGTCACCGCGGCGGCCTGGCCAGCTTTCTGGGGCTGGTGAGGAAACCCCAGCCCCAGGAGCAGTGCATGGTGGCGTACACGATCGGCAGGCGCAGCTTCGCGGCGGCCGGCAGCCCGCTGCCCGTCAGCGCCGAGCCGGCCACGATGGCGAGCGCGTAGCCCCCGGGGACGATGAGCGCCAGCGGGAAGAACGGCGAGGCGGCCAGCGCGAGCAGCATGGCCAGCACCGCGGCGGGCGGCGCGAGATAGCGCAGGTTGATCGTGCCCTCGTGGGTGCGCGCGACCACGCGCCGCCAGCGGCCGTAGTGGAAATACTGCCGGGCCAGCGCCTTGACGTCGGGCCGCGGCCGGTAGGAGACCCGCATGCGCGGCTGGAACCACACCAGGCCGCCGCTCTGGCGGATGCGGTGGTTCATCTCCCAGTCCTGGGCGCGCTGGAAGTGCTCGTCGTAGCCGCCCACCCGGTCGAGCGCCGAGCGCCGGAACACGCCGAGGTAGACGGTGTCGGCCGGGCCGGCCGTGCCGCCCACGTGGAAGGCGGCGGCGCCCACGCCGATCTTGGAGGTCATGGCGCAGGCCACGGCCTGCTCGAACGGCGTGACGCCCTCGGCCGCCATCACGCCGCCGACGTTGTCGGCGCCGGTCTCCGCCAGCGTCTCGACCGCCACGCGCAGGTAGTCGGAGGGCAGCATGGCGTGCCCGTCGACCCTGGCGATGATGCCGTTGCGTGACGCGGCGATGGCGGCGTTGAGCGCGTTGGGAGTGCGGCCCGTGGGGTTGGGCACGACGGTCACCCGTGGATCGGCCGCCGCGATGGCCTCGGCGACCTCCTGGGTGCGGTCTCGAGACGGACCCACGGCGAGGACGACCTCGATCTCACCGGGGTAGCTCTGGGCGAGGACCTGGTCGACGGCCTCGCGGAGATGCCGCTCCTCGTTGAGGACCGGCATGACGACGGAGATGGGGGGCCAGGCACGCGTCTCCGCGGGGGCGTGCGGCGAGTCGGGGAACTGCTTCATGGCGGGGCTCACGCTACTGTACGGGCAGGGGAGGAGGGCAATCGAAAGCCCGATCCTCCGGCGTGAACAGAGGGGGACTTGCATGCGCGAGCCGGGCGAGGAGGACGCCGGTGTGCTCGTGGGCGGAGACGCCTATGGCGGCGTCAAGCTCGCACCCGTCCGCACCCGCAGGCCGCTCAGGAGCGCCAAGGCCCGCCGCCGCAACGTGCTGATCGCGGGTTTCCTGTCCACGTGCGTGCTGGTCACGACCGGTGTGGTGTGGGCGACCCCGCGCCAGATCGGCACGGTCGACGCGGGCGTGACCGCGTCCTCCTCCAGCGGCGCCGAGAACATCCTGCTGGTGGGCGTCGACAAGCGCGACGACCTGACCCGCCAGCAGCAGAACCGGCTCAAGCTGGGCCGCGAGTCCGGGCAGCGCACCGACACCATGATGGTCATCCACCTGTCGGAAGACCACCGCAAGGTCACGGTGGTGAGCCTGCCGCGCGACACCTGGGCGACGATCCCCGGCAAGGGCGACCACAAGATCAATTCGGCCTACCAGTTCGGCGGGCCCAAGCTCGCCAGGCAGACCGTCGAGTCCGTCACCGGGCTGCAGATCAACCGCTACATCGAGGTCAACATCCTCGGCTTCATCGACGTCGTCGACTCACTCGGCGGGGTCACCGTCTGCACGCCGGTGCCGATCAACGACCAGAGGATCGCGCTCAACCTGCCCGCCGGCACCCACAAGCTCGACGGCGTCCAGGCGCTCGGCTACGCCCGCACCCGCGCCACCGCCCGTTCCGACCTCGACCGCATCGACCGGCAGCAGCAGGTCATCTCCGCGCTGCTCAACCGGGCGCTGAGCGCGGGCACGCTGGCCAACCCCGGCACGCTGGCCTCGTTCGTCAACTCGACGCTGAGCACGGTCAAGGTCGACCCCGACGACGGGCTGATCGGCCTCGCCACCCAGCTCAGGGACGTCTCGCTGGAGGACGTGAAGTTCGCCGAGGTGCCGCTGGCCGACGTCGACTACAAGACGCCGACCGGGGAGTCAGCGGTGTTGTGGGACAAGGGGGCGGCCCGCGACATGTTCGCCAGGATCGACGCCGACCGCGACCTGGCCGCGCCCACCCCGTCGGCCGACGCCACGCCGTCGGCCGGGCCGTCTCCCATCCCGCCGGAGAGCGTCTCGCTCAGGATCAAGAACGGCACGCTGATCAACGGTCTCGGCGCGCGCACCAAGGAGGCGCTGGTCGCGTACGGGTTCAAGGTGCCCGGCCAGCCGGGAAACACCAGGCAGCACGACTACGAGAAGACCGTCGTGCGCCACGGCAAGGGCCAGGAGGACGCCGCGCGGGTGGTGGCCGACGCCATCCCCGGGTCCGAGGTGCGCGAGGTGGACATCGACGGCATCGAGCTGATTCTCGGCAGCGACCAGCCGAAGGTCCGGCAGAAAAGGTCGAAATCCATGCCGACCGCGAAGCCGAGCGTTACACCATCCACCAAAACGGCAATGCAGAACATATGTAAGAAATAGGCATATCTTTCTGCAGGTCGGGACAGGTGAGGCCCATGGTGGTCAGACAGTGGCGAGAGGACCGCTGCACGGTCGTTCACATCGTGGGCGACCTTGACGTGGCAGGGGCTCCAAGGCTGCAGGCCGAGCTGGAGCAGGCGTTGGCCGCCGCCGACCCGCTCAATCTCGTCATCGACCTGACCGAGGTCCCCTTCTGCGACTCCGTCGGCCTGGGCGTGCTGGTCTCCACGTTCAACCAGGTCCACCAGCGGCGCGGCCGCCTGATCCTCGTGGTCGCCCCCGGCATGATCCGCCACCTGCTGACGATCACCAACCTCGACCACCATTTCGAGACCACGGAGTCGCTCGGCGAGGCGCGCACGGCCCTGGACGACGCCGCCTGACCCGCGGGCGGCTTGATCCGCGGGAGGTGTGCGAGAAGATGTCATCGTGGGCACACCTGCGGGAGCCCCCCTACGCGCGCATGGAGGCTTTCACGTTGTTCGACCAGTTCCCCGAGCCTGCCCGCTCCCAACTGGTGTCCGCCTTCGACGAGGGCAAGACGCGGCCCGAGTGGTGCTTCACGGAAGGGCAGGCCCGCCTCGCCTACTGGGCGCCCTTTCCCGGCTCCGAACCGGTGATCACCTGGCAGTTCGACCCCGGGCCCGACCCCGTCGCCGCCGCCGGCCTGTTGCGCCGCAGCCTGGCGGAGATGGGCCTGAGCAAGATAATCCACGACATCCCCCTCAAACCCGGGCTCTCCCCCGTCGTCGACCGTGCCGTCGAGCACGAGGCCCTGGCCCTGGCCGGCTTCACCATGGAGGTCGAGCGGCTCATGCTCGAATGGGCGGCGGGCACCGACCTGCCCGACGACCCCGGCCGGCTGGCCTACCGCCCCGCTCGCCCCATGGACCCGTCCTACGTGCTCGACATCCTCATCCGCGTGTCCGAGGGCTCGCTCGACCACGACACCCAGGTCGAGGTGGCCACCGTGGGAGCCGAGCGCGAGGCCCGGTGGATGTACGACGACCTGATCAACCGCAAGGCCAAACCCGACTGGTGGGTCATCGGTTACCTGGGCGACACACCCGTCGGGCTGGTGGCCCCCGACGACCACTCCATCGCCTACATCGGGGTGCTCCCGGAGCACCGCGGCCACGGCTACGTCCACGACCTGCTGGCCAGGGGCACCCGCACGCTCGCCGAGGCCGGCGTGCCGCGCATCGTCGCGGCCACCGACGCCGCCAACATCCCGACGGCCGGCGCGTTCCTGCGCGCCGGATACTCGGAGGTCGGCCGGCTCTACCGCTACTACTGGAGAGCACCATGAGGCTTGGCGTCATCTTCGACCGGGACCTGCCGCCCGAGCAGCTGATCCCGTTCGCCGGAGAGCTCGACGGCACCGCCGCCGACGACCTGTGGGTGGTGGAGGACCTCGGCTGGACGGGCGGCGTCTCGGCGGCGGCCACCGCGCTCGCCGTCACGTCCCGGCTGCGCGTCGGCATCGGCATCACCCCCGCTCCCCTGCGCAACCCGATGCTGCTGGCGATGGAGCTGGCCAACCTGGCCCGCATGCATCCCGGGCGGCTGGCCGCCGGCATCGGGCACGGCGTACCCGGCTGGATGGCCCAGGTCGGCGCCGCCGTTCCCTCGCCGCTGTCACTCCTGGAGGAGACGATCACGTCCGTACGCGCGCTGCTGCGCGGCGAGACGGTCACCCTGCACGGCCGGTCCGTACGTCTCGACGGCGTGTCGCTGGTGCACCCGCCGGCCGAGCCGCCGCCCGTGCTCGCCGGGGTGAAGGGCCCGCGCTCGCTGGCGCTGTCGGGACGGGTCGCGCAGGGCACGATCGTGCCCGAAGGCATCGGTCCCGCGCAGCTGCCCGGCATCCGGGCGCAGATCGGCGGCGGCGCGGATCACGAGCTCGTGGTCTTCACCTACCTGCACACGGGGGCCGGCGCCGCCGAGGCGGTCGAGGAGGCGGTGGCCGGGCAGGCGGAGTTCCTGGGGGTCTCGCCCGCGGACGTGGTGATGGCCACCGGGACACCGGAGGAGGCGGCGGCGCAGGTCAAGAGCCTGTGGGCGGCCGGCGCCGACACGGTCGCGGTGCGCCCGCTGGGGTCGGGCCCGCTGCGCCACGTCCACGCGCTGCTGTCGGCCCTTTGACGCGGCCGAGGAACCTGCCTTCGACGGATGGCCGAAGGGCCGAGCCGGGGAGCCGCCTCCGGGCCAATGGCCGAATGGCCGATGGGGCGCCGGCGGCGGTCGGTCCTACGGCCGATGGCGGGCGAGTGGCGCTCGGCCACCATCGTCCCCATGAGACAGATCTCCTTATCGGCGGCCTGCGCGGCGGCCGTGGCGCTGGCCGCGACGGGCTGCGGCGTGGAGCTCGACGCCGCGGAGGTGCGCTCCGCGGAGTCGTTCGCCTTCACGGGGGCCGCGTTGCGGATCCGGTCCTCCGTGGGCGGCGTGCGCGTGCTCCAGGGAGCCGGAGGGCGGGTCGAGGTAGAGCGGTGGGTGCGCGGCAAGGCCGCTGACGAGGGCAACGCCACCTGGTCGCTGCGCGACGGCACGCTCCGCCTCAGCGCCGACTGCAACATGGTCATGGGCGACTGCGGCGCCCGCTACCACGTCCGCGTCCCGCCCGGCGTGCGACTGTCGGTCGAAGCGGGCGACGGCGTCATCCTCAAGGGTCTCGCCCAGGACGTGGACGTGGTGAGCCGCGACCGCATCCAGGTGACGGGCGCCTCCGGACGGCTGCGGCTGCGCAGCGAGGGCCCGATCACGGCCGAGCACCTGACGTCGGAGGCGGTCAGGTGCCGGACGCTCGACGGGCGGATCGACGTGGCCTTCGACCGTCCACCCTCCGACCTCGACCTGCTCTCACGCGAGGGCAGGGTGACCGCGAAGGTGCCTCCCGGCTCGTACGCGGTCACGGCCGCGAGCAAGGAGGGCCGCGAACGCACCACGGTCAGGCGCGAGCCCGGGAGCTCCCGCACCATCGTCGCCCGCAGCAGGTCGGGAGACGTCCGCGTCCTCGCCAAGTGAGCGCGGCGACGTCCTACTCCCAGATGGCGGCGTACTTGCCGTTCTCGGCGTTCACCTGAACGGGGTGCAGCCCCCGCTTCTTGAAGGCGTTGAACCGCTGCTGGTAGCCGGCCGCGGACATGTCGATGTAGTGGGCCCAGGACCTGCGCCCGTCCTTGCGCCACACGGCCGTGTACGTGCCGTCGGGCGCCACCGCCACCTTGACCGGCCGGTAGCCCTCCGCCTTCTTCTCGGCGGTCTCCGCCTGGTGCCGCTGGCGCGACAGGCCGTACGTGTAGTACCAGCCGCCGCCGGAGTTGGCGGTCCACACGCCCACGTAGCGGATGTCACCGGGGGTGCCGTAGGCGTCGACGGAGGTGAGGGCGAGCCCGTTGGCGGCGGCCTTCTTGTTGTAGGCGCTGAACTGTTCGGGCGTGAGGCCGTGCTTGGTGAGGAACTTCGTGGGCCGCTTCTCCCAGATGGCGGTGAACAGGGCGGAGGAGCCCGAGCCCGTGGCGGAGACGGAGATCGGCAACGCGCCCTCCTTCATGGCCGCGTCGAACTTCTTCTGGAAGTCGGCGGGCGACATCCCCTGCCAGATGCCCCACTCCGGCGACGAGCCGCTCTTGATCCACACGGCCGCGTAGCGCTCTCCGTCGGAGACGTTCACCGTGATCGGCCGGTAGCCCTGGCGCTTGAGCTTGTGCACCAGCGCCACGCTCTCGGAGGCGCTGGCGTCGTGGTAGGCGTACCACGCCGGCGCCGCCTGGGCCGTGGCCGCGGGAGCCACGGCCACGGCCGGAGCGGCGAGCCCGGCTACCACGGATGCGACGACTGCGATCTTCCTCTTGGTCTGCATGACCCTCCCCAGACAGGATTTTTTACCAGGTTTTTAAGGCAAGGTAAGACCATAACAGGGGATAGGTGCGGACCGCTGGCGAGTGTTGTGGGCCGCGGCAAGCGTGGACGCCGGGTCAAGTGCCGGTTCACCCTCGGTCAAGAGGGCGGCGGGCTCAGCCGACCTTGGTGAACGGCGTCGGCACCTGGCCCGTCCAGCGGTAGAGCTCGGCGTGCCCGGTGTGCTTGGTCTCGCCGTCCTCCGTGATCCTGCCGGCCCTGGACGCGTAGTAGCGGCCCCGGCCGAGCGAGATCAGGCCGTACTCGCCGGTGAACTCCCACCCGCGCACGCCCGACTCCTCGTGCTCCAGCCCGCCCGGCGCCAGGGCGAGCAGGTTGCCCTGCTCGGGCTCCGGCTGGCCGACGATCTCGCCCTTCCTGGGCCGCTCGTCGCCCTTCACCATGAAGAAGGAGTAGTTGGGGAACTGCGGCTTCTTACCCTTGTACACGGCCATCATCCAGTTGCCCGTATGGTCGTCGTACTCCAGGTTCTGCACGCCGTAGGTGGTGTTGCCGGTGTAGACGAAGTATTTCCCGTCCACCTTCTCGGGGCCGCTGGTGTGCGGGTCGTTCTCGGTGAGCGGCTTCTCGTACTTCTTCCACTGGCTGATGTCGTACTGGAGGAGGACCTGGTGGTCGTTGTCCTCCCTGCCGACGTGGGAGTAGATGCCGTACGCGACGGTCAGCCGCTCCTTGCCGTGCTTCCTGCCGAACTCCGGCCCGAACGACACGCCGTCGATGCCGCTGCACCCGTACCTGTGGTCGGGGGTCTCGGCGATGTTGCCGTCGAACTTGCCGTCGCCGTTCATGTCGGCGGCGTAGTCGTCGACGACCTCCTTGAGGTAGACGGTCCTGACCACGTCGGTGGTCTGCGCGTCCATGTTCATGCTGGTGATGCGGTCGACGTCGAAGATCGCGATGTAGAACGACTCCTGCTCCTTGTACTCCAGGGAGCCGTACACCCGCCCGTCCTTGGCGTTGAAGTCAAGGTCGCCGAGATGCCCCGTGAAGCCCGTCACCGACCCGACCGGGTTGCCCTTGAGGTCGGTCTTGACGAGCAGGTTGGTGAAGGAGAAGTACATGTACCCCTTGCGTTGGTCGATGGCGATGCCCTGGACGTGGCCGGCGGTCCAGGCGCCACCGTAGATCTCCTTCGGGAGGTCCCGGGGACGGTCGGCGGGGGTGGCGGAGACCGCGGAGGAGAGCAGGCCGAAGGTGGCGGCGGCGGCGAGGGTGAGTGTCAGGACCTTGCGCATGATGCAGTACCCGTTCCGGTTTAAGGATCAGACCGAAACGAGACGGTATACCGACCGGGTGCCGTTGTCTGACATTTACCTGAACCAGCCGTGAAGGGCCGACAAACTACGCACCCACGGACAAGGGCTATGTGGGCGTATCGGCAGCGACCAGTTCGACTTCGAAGCCGTCGCGGTCCTCCAGGTAGGCGGCGTAGTGCTCGTTCCCTCCTGCATGGGGGTGGCGGTCGGGGAACAGCAGGGTCCAGCCGTGCGCCGGCGCCTGCCTCACCAGCTCGTCGAGCCGGGCCCGGCCGTCCACGTGGAAGGCCAGGTGGTTCAGGCCGGGGCGGCAGCGGTCGTGCCGGTCGGCGGTGAGCGCCGGCGACTGCTCCAGCACCACGTACGTACGCCCCGACCGCCAGCTACGGCCGTCGCTCCACTCCTGGTAGGGGGTGTAGCCGAGGGCCTGCAGCAGCCACTGCCAGCTCTCGGCGGCACGCCCCAGGTCGGGCACCCAGAGCTCGACGTGATGCAGCACCCGAGCAGTAGATCAGAGTTTCGACCAGCCCGGCTACAGGACCTCGGGGCTCAGCGCTTCGAGATGTAGTACATGTTGCCGCCCGGCTGCAGGACCTTGGCCAGGGTGGAGGCGTTGATGGTGTGGGAGCCGCCGGTCGGCTTCCAGGGGTCGTAGACGGTGATGGTGTTCGCGAGCTTGTCGTAGCCGTACGCGATGATCGCGTGACCGACCTTCGAGCCCTTGACCTTGCCCTTGTTCCAGGGCAGCTGCTCCATCCACACCGCGAGCACCGGCGCCTTGTGCAGCTCGCCCACCTGGGTGGAGACCCGGTCCATGAGCACCAGCGCGTTGCCGTCGGCGTCCGTCGTGCTGGTGACCTTGTACCCCTTCGACTTGAGGTACGTGTTGACCACAGGAATGGCGTACTTGCCCTTGGTGCCGCCGGAGGCGGTGGTCTTCATCTTCTTGGCCAGGGTCGACTGGCTGACCTTGACGCCGAAGGTCGACAGGCTCATCGACGACGAGGCGGGCACACAGTAGTAGTTGGTCTTCTGGTACTGGCCTTTCAGGCTGACCTTGTACTTCAGCGGGCTGAGCAGGCCCTTGGTGCTGGCGGTCGGCGTCGGGGAGGACGCGGG